>DDYJ01000184.1:7915-12340 GCA_002347905.1 Comamonadaceae bacterium UBA2237
ATAGAAGAGTTGATCAACGAATATTGCGGTGGCATGCAAGAAGGCCATAACTTTTATGCCTATTTGCCTGGTGGCGCGTCAGGCGGTATCTTGCCTGCCAGCATGAATGACATACCGCTTGATTTCGACACCCTCCAGCCTTATGGCTGTTTTATTGGTTCAGCGGCCATCATCGTCCTAGGTCATCAAGATGCTGCCAGAGATGCGGCGCTGAACATGATGCATTTCTTCGCACATGAAAGCTGCGGGCAATGCACGCCGTGTCGTGTGGGCACTACCAAAGCTGCGCAATTGATGCAAGCCAAAGTTTGGGACAACCCTACTTTAGAAGACTTAAACCAAGTCATGGCCGATGCGTCTATTTGTGGCTTGGGTCAAGCTGCCCCTAATCCGGTGCGTTGCGTGCAGAAATATTTCCCGCTGGAGATCGTTTGAATGAACGCACCTAGCAAAAAAGAAGAATTGTTGCCACAAACGGTTGCATTTCAATTGAACGGCAAAACCATCCATGCATTGGAAGGCGAAACTATTTTCAAGGCTGCACAACGCCATGGTGTTTCTATCCCTCATCTTTGCTACAAAGACGGAATGCGAGCCGATGGCAATTGCCGTGCGTGTGTAGTGGAAGTCCAAGGGGAAAGAACACTCGCACCCAGTTGTTGCCGTAGTGTCACACCCGGCATGGAAGTTTTGACGAACAGTCCGCGTGCCATCAAAAACCAAAAAATGGTGGTGGAGATGTTGCTCTCTGATATGCCGGACAAGGGCTACAAGTGGAATGACGCCAAACAAGTTGCCAACACCAATTTGACACAGCCAACTGGCCAACACGGTGAGTTAAGCGAGTGGGCTGATCGTCTATCTGTCCATGTGCGTCCCGAACTCAAAGCTTTGCGCCGAGAGCAACCAAGCGCCGATGCCTCCCACCCCGCTATGTTGGTCAATCTAGATGCCTGTATTCAGTGCACCCGATGCGTGCGTGCGTGCCGTGAAGAGCAAGTCAATGATGTGATTGGTTACGCGCACCGTGGTAGCCAGAGTGCCATCGTGTTTGATTTGCAAGACTCCATGGGTGCCAGCACCTGTGTTGCCTGCGGTGAATGTGTGCAGGCTTGCCCTACGGGTGCATTGATGCCAAAAACGCAAGTGGGCTCTCAGGTGGTCGATAAAAAAGTGGACTCTGTATGTCCGTTTTGTGGCGTTGGGTGCTTACTAACCTACAACGTCAAAGACAACAAAATCATCAGCGTCGATGGACGCGATGGCCCCGCGAACCACAACCGACTGTGTGTCAAAGGGCGTTTTGGTTTCGACTACATCCATAACCCACAACGCCTCACTGTTCCGTTGATTCGCAAAACAAGGCGTTCCTAAAGATCCTGAATCTATTAATCAGTTGAACCGAGATGCAGCCGATTGGTCGTCAGTATTTCGCGAAGCGACATGGGAAGAGGCGCTTGCCTTCAGCGCGGGCAAGTTACAGCAATTGCGCGATACCTATGGCCATAAATCTTTGGCTGGTTTTGGTTCCGCCAAAGGCAGTAACGAAGAAGCCTACTTATTCCAAAAATTAGTACGCACAGGATTCGGTTCTAACAACGTCGACCATTGCACGCGTTTGTGCCACGCTTCCAGTGTGGCCGCGTTATTGGAAGGCGTGGGCTCAGGTGCAGTGAGCAACCAAGTCAACGACGTCGAGCATGCCGGCCTGATTATGGTGATTGGTTCTAACCCCACCAACAACCACCCCGTGGCTGCAACTTGGATGAAGAACGCGGCTAAAAAAGGTACCAAGATTGTGTTGGCCGACCCCCGGATTACCGATATTGGCAAACACGCATGGCGCACCTTGCAATTCAAGCCCGATACCGATGTAGCCATGCTCAACGCCATGATCTACACGGTGATTGAAGAAGGCCTGGTCGATGAAGACTTCATCCGCGCGCGTGCAAACAACTTTGACGCGTTGAAAGAAAACGTCCAAGGCTATAGCCCAGAAGCTATGGCACCTATTTGTGGAATTCCTGCGACTACCTTGCGAGAAGTCGCGCGTGAATTTGCCACCACCAAGAGCGCGATGATTTTGTGGGGCATGGGTGTTAGCCAGCACGTGCACGGAACAGACAACGCGCGTTGCCTGATTGCATTGGTCACAGTCACGGGCCAAATTGGCAAGCCAGGCTCTGGCTTGCATCCCTTGCGTGGACAAAACAATGTCCAAGGTGCGAGCGATGCCGGGTTGATACCCATGATGTTCCCCAATTACCAGCGCGTGAACAACGATGCTGCCCACGCATGGTTTGAAAAGTTTTGGGACACCCCACTCGACAACACACCTGGTTACACAGTGGTGGAAATCATGCACAAGGCTTTGGCCGATGACTGCGATCCGCACAAGATACGCGGCATGTACATCATGGGTGAAAACCCAGCAATGAGCGACCCTGACTTAAACCATGCACGTCACGCCATGGCGTCTTTAGAGCACTTGGTGGTGCAAGATATTTTCATGACCGAAACTGCATGGTTGGCAGATGTGGTTTTACCCGCAACGGCATGGCCAGAAAAAACAGGAACGGTGAGTAATACCGATCGCATGGTGCAACTCGGGCAACAAGCCATCGATCCACCAGGCCAAGCCAAGCCAGATCTTTGGATCATTCAGCAAATTGCCAAAGGCATGGGTTTGGATTGGAATTACGCGGGCGAGCATTGCGGTGTTGCTGCTGTTTATGAAGAAATGCGCCAAGCGATGCATGCCTCCATCGGTGGCATTACGTGGGAACGTTTGCAGCGTGAATCCAGTGTGACCTACCCCTGCCTCACAGAAGAAGACCCAGGTGAGCCCACGGTGTTCATCAAACATTTCGACACAGATGACGGTCGTGTGCATTTAGTGCCCGCCGACATCATTCCTGCTAACGAACGCCCAGACCATGACTTTCCATTTGTCTTAATCACGGGGCGTCAACTAGAGCACTGGCATACCGGTAGCATGACACGTCGCGCAACTGTCCTGGACGCCATAGAGCCCATGGCTACAGCGTCAATGTGTGGCGCTGATCTGGAGAAGTTGGGTTTGCATGCGGGCGACGTCATCACCGTTGCATCCCGCAGAGGGCAAGTCACTTTGCATGTAAGACGCGATGACGGAACACCGCAAGGTTCTGTCTTCATGCCTTTTGCGTATTACGAAGCCGCTGCGAATCTGATGACTAATTCGGCGCTAGATCCTGTAGGAAAAATTCCAGAATTCAAATATTGCGCTGTGGCGATTCTTGCTGGTGGTGCTTTAGCAACCCATGTTGGATATAACCCTAACTCGCTGCTTCCAGTCCATTTGCAAAATGCGCCTGCATGCGCGCCACACTCGCATTGACATCACGCGCCAGCAAAGCGTCAAGCAAGGCTTGGTGCTCGCGCAATGATTCTTCAATACGTCCGCTTTTGAGCAGCGAGTTGTGGCGATTGAGTTTCATCACCTTACGCAAGTCCGCCACCATTTGGTCGCGCCAGCGGTTGTTGGCGATTTCTAGCAAACGCATGTGAAAGCGCTCGTTGATGGCGAAGAACTTGTCGGTGTTGCCCGTAGCTGCGACCAATTCTTGGTGGATGCCTTCGAGCTCAGCAAGCTCTGCGTCACTGGCTTGGGCTGCCACCACACCAGCCGCGTCTGACTCTAATAAAGAGAGTAGGTGGTAAACATCGTGCTGGTCTTTGTCATTGACCTCGGTGACATAGGCGCCGCGGCGCATCTTCATCGTCACCAAACCTTCGGTGGCCAGCACTTTGAGTGCTTCACGCAAAGGGGTGCGGCTGATGCCGTATTCCTCAGCCAAACGCATTTCGTCTATCCAACTTCCGGGTGCTAGTTCGCGCGCAAAGATACGCTGACGCAGCAGTTCAGCGACTTCTTCGTAGAGCGCGCGCGGGGCTAGGGATAGGGCGGACATGGCGGAATTCTATAGCAAAACAGTATTTTGAATTCATAATTATGAATGATAGAATGCTTGTCATCAGGAAACCCTTTTATTTTCTAGACCCAATTCCTATGGCCCAAGCACCGCAATCCCCCTCTGCCGACTATGAAGCATGGCTTCGCGCCGCCGCTAAATCTGCCCCGAATGGCGACGTGGCCGCGCTCAATTGGCAAACCCCGGATGGCATCAGCGTTAAAGCGCTCTACACCGCAGACGATACCAAGGCCTTGCCCCACGCCAACACCTTGCCGGGGTTTGAGCCGTTTTTACGCGGCCCGCAAGCCACCATGTATGCCGTGCGTCCTTGGACGATTCGCCAGTACGCTGGTTTCTCCACCGCCGAAGAATCCAACGCTTTCTACCGCAAGGCTTTGGCGGCGGGCGGTCAAGGCGTGTCGGTCGCTTTCGATTTAGCCACCCACCGCGGCTACGACTCCGACCATCC
>DDYJ01000184.1:12450-12608 GCA_002347905.1 Comamonadaceae bacterium UBA2237
GAGCCCAGCATGCGCATCATTGGCGACATCATTGGGTATACCGCTGAGCACATGCCCAAGTTCAACTCGATCTCGATATCGGGTTACCACATGCAAGAAGCGGGCGCCAACCAAGCGTTGGAATTGGCCTTTACCTTGGCCGATGGCAAAGAGTATGT
>DDYJ01000184.1:12745-13548 GCA_002347905.1 Comamonadaceae bacterium UBA2237
GTCGAAGCCATGGCCGCTGTCTTTGGTGGCACGCAGTCGTTGCACACCAATAGTTTTGACGAAGCGATTGCGTTGCCCACTGAATTTTCAGCACGCATCGCCCGTAACACGCAACTCATCATCCAAGAAGAAACCCACATCACCAATGTGATCGACCCCTGGGCCGGTAGCTACATGATGGAGTCTTTGACACAAGAGATGGCGGACAAAGCCTGGGCCATCATTGAAGAAGTGGAAGCCATGGGCGGCATGACCAAAGCGGTCGACAGCGGTTGGGCCAAACTCAAAATCGAAGCCGCTGCTGCAGAGAAACAAGCGCGGATTGATTCTGGTCAAGATGTGATCGTTGGCGTGAACAAATACAAACTCGCTACCGAAGATGCGATTGACGCGCGCGATATCGACAACGTCGCGGTGCGGGATGGACAAATTGCACGTTTGCAAAAGATCAAAGCCACGCGTGACAACGCAGCTGTCAAAGCCGCACTCGAAGCGCTGACTTTTGCTGCTGGGCATGGCGGCAATTTGCTCGACTTATCGATCAAAGCCATGCGCTTGCGCGCGACGGTAGGAGAGGTAAGTGACGCACTAGAAGTCGTATTCGGCCGCCACCGCGCCGACACCCAAAAAGTGACTGGCGTTTACGCCGCCGCCTACGACCACGGCAACAACGACGGAGACACGATGGAGTATTGGAACCAACTCAAAGCCGATATCGCCGCGTTTGCCGACAAAGAAGGCCGACGCCCGCGCGTGATGATTTCCAAACTCGGCCAAGACGGCCATGACCGTGGTGCCAAAGT
>DDYJ01000028.1 GCA_002347905.1 Comamonadaceae bacterium UBA2237
TTCGATGATTTCAATGTCGTAGCCAGTGGGCATGGCCTTGGCTGCCATTTGCAAAAGCTTGAGAGTGACGTTGACGCCAACGCTCATATTAGGCGCCATAACGATCGCCGTGTGTTTGGCTGCATCGGCGATATGGGCTTTTTGCGCATCGCTAAAGCCTGTGGTGCCAATCACCATCTTCACACCCATGGCACGGCACACATCGACATGCGCCATCGTGCCTTCAGGACGGGTGAAATCGATCAGCACTTGGCTGGTGGCCAGGCCTTTGCGGATATCTGACTCGATCGTGACGCCACTGGCTTGGCCCAGAAAACCGGTAGCGTCATTGCCTATACCGAGGCTAGAGGGGATATCGAGTGCGCCAGCGAGTTGGCACTCAGGTGAATCGCGCAATGCTTCGATCAACATGTGTCCCATGCGACCACTGGCGCCGGCAACAGCAACTTGGATGGGGTGTGGGGTGTGGGCCATGGTTTTACGGATATTTAAAAATTAACGCTGCGAGCCCTCAAGCGGTGGGTAGCTCGTAGGCGGGGTAGCGATAGAAGCATTGGAATTGCTGGTTGCAGTTGGTGATTTAGCAGGTAGCTTTGCCAGCTCTTCAGGGCTAGCTTTGAGTTCGGGCAATTTGGAGGGAGGACGACGGGTATCGAGTTTGGCGGCAAACTCGGCCTCCGTCGGTAAAGGGTCGCCGTCAACGCGATCAAGCACATCGCCTTTGAAATACACGGTGAAACGGCGCAACTGAGGCTCGCTCCCTTGGCGGCGAATGGTGAAAGCGTAATCCCAGCGCTCTGCATGGAAGACACTGGTGACCAACGGCGTTCCCAAAATATCGCGCACCGCTTGTCGGGGCATGCCCGCGCGAAGTGCTTGCACTTGTTCTTTGGACACGAAATTACCTTGTACCACTTCAGGCTGGTAAATCTTGACGGGGCTGTAACCGCATGACCACAAAGCCAAGAGCGCGACGAGCGCCAACGCATTCAAGCCAGTGCGCTTGAGGTGCGAAAGCAGTGCGATTTTGGGGAGGGAGTGGAACATGGTGGACAAGCCCACAAAGGGTTATTGGCGAAGAAGCGTGATTGTAACGATCACGCCGTGCGTTTACGCGTCGCCTTGCGACATGGCACGCTGGTGCCGCGCCATAAATTCTTGGTAGGTATCGATGCCACGTAATTGCAAAATCGTGTTGCGCACCGCAGCCTCCACCAACACCGCGATGTTGCGTCCAGCAACCACCTGCACCACCACTTTGCGCACGGGTACGCCGAGAACATCTTGCGAGAGTGGCTCGTGTGGCAAACGGTCGTAATCGCGCTCCAAGGTTTCTTTGCGTACCAAATGCACGATGAGTTTTAAACGCATTTTGCGGCGCACCGCAGTCTCGCCAAAGATGGCGCGGATATCGAGCAAGCCAATCCCGCGCACTTCCAGCAGGTTTTGCAGCAACTCAGGACAGCGGCCCTCGATGGTCGCTTGGTTGATGCGAAACAAATCGACCACGTCGTCGGCGACCAAGCCGTTGCCGCGAGAAATCAATTCCAGGCCGAGCTCGCTTTTACCCAAGCCCGACTCGCCGGTGATCATGACGCCCAAACCTAAAATGTCCATGAAAACGCCGTGCATGGAAGAACGATCGGCGAAATGCTTAGATAAATAGGCGCGCAATACATCGATCACAAAAGCCGATGACTCGGTGGTGGCAAACATCGGAATTTGGGCCCGCTCACACATAGAGACCAATTCGCCTGGCGCGGTTTGGCCATCGGCCAATACCAAAACTGGTGGCTCAAGCGTCACGATGCGGGAGATACGGCGCAAGCAATCGACACTGGCGCTGTTGGTGAGATAGGAGATTTCTCGCTCACCCAATATTTGGACGCGGTAAGGATGGATGTAGTTCAGATAGCCCACCAAGTCAGCGCCCGATCGGGCAGCGCGAACGGCGACTTCGTCAAAGCGGCGCTCTGAAGCGCCTAAGCCTGCCAACCATTGCCAACGCAATTGACCGCGGAAGGCTTCAAATAAAACGTCTGCGCTGATCGCGGTGGGTTTCACGCTTGCACCGAGTTCCAGGTAGCCACGATGGCATGCAGCGCACTGGCATCTTGGGTGGTTTTAATTTTTTCGCGCAGGGTAGTGTCGCTCAGCAACTCAGCGATTTCAGAGAGGATTTCTAAATGCTTTTGAGTCGATGCTTCGGGAACGAGCAAGAAAATCAGCAGACCCACCGGCTGCTCGTCGGGCGCGTCGAAGCCAATCGGATGTGCGAGTTGAAACACGGCGGCCATCGGCGATTTGAGGCCTTTAATACGGCCGTGCGGTATGGCGACGCCATGACCCAAACCGGTAGACCCCAATCGCTCGCGTGCAAAAAGGCTGTCTGCCACCAACGCACGGTTTAAGCCGTGGAGTTCTTCAAACAACAAACCCGCCTCTTCAAAGGCACGTTTTTTACTGGTGACATCCACTTGCACAAGGACTTGCGCGGGCGGTAGTATGGCGGCTAGGCGATTCATAGTAGGTGGCAGATTATGCACCCGTAGAAACCCTTGTCAAAAATAACAAAACCGCCTGGCGAGGCGGTTTCTTGAAGGCTTGGTAACTTGAGTGACTACATCAGTCGCTTGGGACTTTCGTGGTGGTGGCTGCGAATACGGTCTTTGTGTTTCACCACCTGCCGGTCTAATTTGTCTACCAAATCGTCAACAGCGGCATACAGGTCTTGATGCGCACTCTCCGCAAACATATCGTTGCCTTTGACATGGATGTTGCACTCCGCCTTTTGACGGCGTTCTTTTTCGGTTTGGTTCTCGATGCTCAACAGCACTTTGACGTCCACCACTTGGTCGAAATGCCTGGTAATTCTGTCCAACTTATCGGTCACATAACTACGCAATGCGGGGGTAACTTCCAAATGGTGACCGCTGATCGTTAAATTCATAAAACCTCCTGTTGTGATGGCAGTTTCACTATGCCCGTACCGCAGAAAAAAGGCAATGGGATGAAATCAAAACCCGTGTGATTTTTTATCCCCATAAACCCCTAGTCCTGCCCCATCCCAGTGCCATAATCTGCCCCGACTAAGGGATCGCCATGCTCAATATCTTCTCGCTGGCCAACGGACGACTTTTCCAAGAAGAAATCGAATCGTTGGAGGAACTCTCTAAATTCCAACCGATTTGGGTGGACCTCGAATCGCCGACCCCTGAAGAAAAGCGCTGGGTCAAGCAGTATTACGGCTT
>DDYJ01000099.1:0-2017 GCA_002347905.1 Comamonadaceae bacterium UBA2237
AACAAATCCACCAAACGTTTTTCGATTTCTGCTTCACCCAACGGCTGGTCTTTGTCGTCGCGCTGTAACTCGAGCACCGCACGCACGTTGTCTTCGACATTGAGTTTGCGAAAGATCGAGGCTTCTTGCGGCAAGTAACTCAGGCCAAGGCGAGAGCGGCGGTGAATTGGCAAATCGGTCACCGACTGACCGTCGATGGTGATGCTTCCAGAGTCAGCCCGCACCAAGCCGACGATCATGTAAAACGATGTGGTTTTGCCAGCGCCATTGGGGCCTAACAAACCGACCACTTCGCCTTTTTGTACTGCGATAGACACGTCGTGTACTACTGTGCGTGAGCCATAAGTTTTTTCTAGGTGACGGGCTTCGAGACGGCTCACGGGCATATCCATCAGCGCGACTCCAGCAGTTTTTTGCGTGGCGCCAAGGTGGCGCGCACCCGGCCACCGGTTTTGTTCACGTTGTCGTCGGTGGGGCGTCCGTCGATAGTGAAAACGTCAGTGAGGTTTTCGTAAGTGATGATCTTGCCCGTCATTTGGTCGTTCAAGATCGGACCTTTGTAGCGACGCACCTCAGCGTTGTCGATCAACTTGACGCGGTCGGCTTTGCCGTCGTAGTCAATGCGCAGGCCTTCGCCTTCGACAAATTCATCGACGCCTTCGCGCTTTTGGCGAAAGAAAGCGCGCTTGTTGGGCTCGGGCAAGATGGTGCCGTATTGGTAGCCATCGGCGTCTTCGCGGATTTCAATTTTGGAACCGCGCATCACCATGGTGCCCTTGTTGAGCACGGCGCGTCCAGTGAAGATGCTGACTTGGCGCAGCTCGTCGTGCACCAAATTGTCGGCCTCGATATTCATCGGCTTGTCGCGGTCTGCTTTTTCTGCCGACGCCACTACCGGCAGTAGTGCCAAGAGAGAAGCGAGAAAAATGGCAGGGGAATGGGTCAAGGCACGAATATTGCTGTAATTGCAAGTGCCCAAATGATATCAGCGTCCGCGGCGTACTTCGCCAATTAAATAGTCAGTGATCTGCAAAGCACGCTCCATCGAGCCCGCTAGAGAGCCATCGGTATAAAAACGGCCCGCCACGCCCAATGCTGGAACGCCTTGCACCTTGAAGGCTTCTTGCAACTGCGTGGCGCGACGTGCTTTGGTGGCAACGCCAAAGCTGTTGAAAGTTTCAAGAAACTTTTGTTCGGTTAAACCATTTTTGCCAGCCCAAGCGGCTAAAGCATTACCAGACGTCAGATTTTGCTTTTCGTTATGAATCGCATTGAACAACTTGCCGTGCATCGCCTCGACCATACCCAGCGATTCCCACACGTAGTAAGCCCGTTGCTGGGCCTCAAAGTCGTCGCGAAAACGCACGGGTACGCGTTTGACCACCACGTCTTTGGACGCGGCTTTGATCCAAGACGAGAACCGTGGTTCAAACGCATTGCAATGGGGGCAGCTGTACCAAAAAAACTCGACCACCTCGACCTTGCCGTCACCCACTTCCGTCGGTACGCGCTTGTCGAGAGAGACGTATTCAATACCCTCTTCAGGTTTTTTATTGCCTTGGGCTTGGGCAGTTTGACCCAATGTGCACGCGGCTAATGCCGCCACAGAAAATTCACGACGTTTCATCTCTACCCCGTATAAAAAAATTAGCGCTGNNCGTTCGGCTTCGACCTTGTCGACAGGGCCCACGCGCACACGAAATACTGTGCGACCGCCTTGCTCGCGTTCGCTCAATTTGGCGTCTAGCCCCAAAAAGCCCAACTTGGCGCGCTGCGTCTCGGCTTCGTCTGCGGTGCGGAATGCGCCAGCTTGGACAAAGTAAATAAAGGGATCGTTGGCAGCAGACGGGTCTTCGCTTGTCTTGGGCTCTACAGATTTAACCTCTAGTGGTTTGCTATCTGAAGGTTTGGTTTTAGCGAAGTCGCCAATGGGGTCTGCGCTTTTGGCATCTGGTTTAACAGGCGTGTCGGATTTGCTATCCATCTTGGTTTCGCCATCGGCTTTGTCTGCAGACTT
>DDYJ01000099.1:2076-2284 GCA_002347905.1 Comamonadaceae bacterium UBA2237
ATCGGCATTTTGGTGACGTAAATCGCCAACCCTAGGGCGACGGTCAAGCCCACCACCAAGCCAATGATGAAGCCGACCAAAGTGTTGCCGCGTTGTTGTGTCAATGCCATCGTGTGTCTGCCTCTCAAACTTGTTACATGCTCTCAGGCGCACTCACGCCTAGCAATGCCAAACCATTGTGCAACACCTGCGCAGTCGCGGCTACCAA
>DDYJ01000099.1:2377-2727 GCA_002347905.1 Comamonadaceae bacterium UBA2237
TCATGCGGCGCAAAGTCTTGGGCTGCGGCACTGAGCATGTCAGGGTATTTGGCTAAGAGCATCATCAAGGCTTGCGCTGGGGCGCTATCTAGCGGAGACAGATCGGCTGACGAAAAGTCTGCCGAGGCCTTTGCCAAAACCGAGCAAATCCGCGCATGTGCGTATTGCACGTAGTAGACCGGGTTGTCGTTGTTTTTGGTCACCGCCAAATCGACGTCAAAGGTGTATTCGGTATCGGGCTTGCGGCTGAGCAAGAAGAAACGCACCGCGTCTTTGCTGGTCCACTCGATCAAGTCGCGCAAGGTGACGTAGCTGCCCGCACGCTTAGAAATTTTGACTTCTTCGCCACC
>DDYJ01000099.1:2878-3116 GCA_002347905.1 Comamonadaceae bacterium UBA2237
TCCGACTTGCGCATCACGCGGTCTTTGTCGTCGCCGTAATCGGTTGACTTCAGCCACAAGGCGCCATCTTGTTCGTAGGTTTTGCCAGCTGCTTGAAGACGCGTAACTGCGTCGGCCACTTTGCCGTCGGTGTAGAGGCTGGATTCGAGGTAGTAGTTGTCAAATTTGACGTCGAAAGCCTTCAAATCTAAATCTTGCTCATGGCGCAAATAAGCGACGGCGAATTGGCGGATGCCGT
>DDYJ01000099.1:3127-3629 GCA_002347905.1 Comamonadaceae bacterium UBA2237
GCGATGTATTCACCGTTGTAAAAGGCTTTGCTGGCGGGGTTGTCTGGGTCGGTTGGCCAACAGTCGTCCCCTGGCTTGAAACCTTGCGCGCGCAGTTGGGTGCTTTTGGCCAAGGTGTCGATTTGCACACCGGCATCGTTGTAATAGAACTCGCGGTAGACATCTAAGCCTTGGGTTTCAAGCAAGTTGCAAATCGCGTCGCCCAAGGCGGCTTGGCGCCCGTGGCCCACATGCAAAGGGCCGGTGGGGTTNNGCGCTTTAGCAGTCAACACCTCGCGCACAACTTGCTGCTTGGCCGTGGGCTTCAAGCGCAAATTGATAAATCCAGGCCCCGCAATTTCAATGTCTTGCACCCAAGTTTGGTAGATGGGAAGCGCCAGCAAAGCGGCGCGTAATTGCTCTCCCAACTCACGCGGGTTCTTTTTCAAGGCTTTGGCCAATTGCATGGCAGCGGCAATCGCCAAGTCGCCATGGGCTGCCACTTTGGGACTTTCGAATACGG
>DDYJ01000144.1 GCA_002347905.1 Comamonadaceae bacterium UBA2237
CACAATTTTGACGATTTCTTGATGCAAGCGATCCACGATAGCCTTTGGTGTCCCAACCGGAACCAACAAACCTTGCATGGTCTCAGCTTCTTGTCCGCTGATGCCAGCTTCAGCTAATGTAGGCACATCGGGTAACTCTGGATTACGTTTAGCACTTGTCACAGCGAGGGCACGCAAGGCACCGCTTTTCACATGCACCATGGCTGGGGGCAGAGCTGTCACACCAATTGGCGTGTGTCCTGCGAGGACCGACGTGATGGCTGGGCCCGCTCCACCAAAAGGCGCACTCACCATATCGATATTAAAAGACAAGCGAAGCAGTTCACCAGAAAGATGGGGCGTCGTACCTACTCCTGGATGCGCAAAGCTGTACTTACCTGGATTTGCGCGAATGAGTGCGATCAATTCTTGAACTGTTTTTGCAGGCACTGAAGGGTGCACCACGATCAGATTGGGAGACGCTCCCGCCAATGAGACGGGCAAGAAGTCTTTGTAGGCGTCATAAGGAACGCTTGCGTAGAGACTGGGGTTCACAACAAAACTACTGCTAACCATCGTAAGCGTATAGCCATCGGGTGCAGATTTAGCGCCCATACCCATACCAATATTGCCCCCCGCACCAGCGCGGTTTTCGACAACGAACGATTGACCCATGCTCTCGGTAAATTTTTGGGCCAGTATGCGTGCCATGGCGTCGGTAGGACCCCCAGATGCAAACGGAACGATGATGCGTACCGGTTTATTAGGGTAAGTCTGGGCTATGGAAGCGACAGTTAACAGCAGAGCAATAAAACTGATAACGATACGCATGATGAATTTCATTGAGGTCTCCTATTTATTGGGGCGAATGCTAGCATCTCTTCATTATTTGTTAGTTATATTAGGAGACAGCAGTGGCGTGCTTTAACTGCCTTTGAGCGCTTCGTGGAAAGTGGTAATTTGCCTTTTGAGCCCAGCAATCATGGATGAAAGGTCTGAGGTAATCATCACCATATCAAAGCCACGCTTGACCGAAGCTGCAGCAAACTCAGCGCTCGCACAATGCATGCACACTTTTTTCCCATGACGATGGGCCACTTCTTTGATGCGGTCACATGTAGACATATGCAGCGGATCTGGGTTGTCAGCGCGTGGCGCCATACCCAAAGCGTAAGAAAGATCAGCAGGGCCGATGTAGATGACATCTACACCAGGTGTCGCACAAATCTCTTCCAAATTGTTCAAGCCTTCTTTGGTCTCGATCATGGCCATCAAAAGGATTTCATCATTGGCCTTAGAAAAATATTCTGGTCCGTGAATTTGCAACGCACGGACAGGCCCTGACGAACGGTCACCTACTGGTGGATAGCGGCATGCCGAAACTGCTTTGCGGGCTTCCTCGGCGTTATTAATAAGGGGAACGATGATGGCAGCGGCGCCAAAGTCCAGGGCTTTCATGATGGTGGCTGGCTCATTCCAACCAACACGCACAACTGGAGCCGCATCGGTCGCTGAAACTGCCTGCAGCATTTCCATCAAGCTGCCCAAGTCCGTCACACCATGTTGCATATCGACACAGACTGCATCAAAACCTTGTCTGGCCGTGATTTCTGCGGTGAAACTGTTGGCGATGGAGATCCATCCCAAAGTAACAGGCTTGCCTTGTGCCCAGATTTGTTTTATTTTGTTTGGTTTCATGTGGAATCCTCTTTGTTACCTTGGTTAAAAATTACCTGACTAATCTAGTAAATATATGTTTACTACTTATTGCTTCTCGATCTTGGCTTTGGTGATCACTTCATGCCAGCGTTTGATATCTGCAGCTAGAAGTTCTGCAACCTGCTCCGGCGAGCTGCTTTGCGCAGTGAGGTTGAGATCATTCAAACGCTTTTTGACATCCGGCATTTCCATAATAGTTTGAATTTCGCGGTTCAAACGCATCACCACATCACGCGGTGTTCGCGCAGGCACAGCCAATCCGTTCCATGAGGACGCTTGAAATTTAGCCAGACTGCCACCTGACTCTTGCACGGTGGGCACACCTGGCAAGCTGTCGGTACGTTTGTCCCCCAACAACGCCAAAGGCCGGACGGCATTGGATTTGATTTGCGGCATCAAAGGTCCCAGGATTTCTACCATCGCATCCAGACTACCTCCACGCAAAGCGGTGATGACGGGTGGCGTGCCATTGAAAGGCACGATTTGCGCTTGCAAACCTGAGGCACTCAAAAAATATTCAGCAGACAAATTCTGCGTAGTGCCGATTTGTGGGGTACCGATATTGAGTTTGCCTGGGTTGGCCTTGGCATAAGCCAATAACTCCGCAAAGGTTTTAAAGCGTCCGCCTTCGGCAACAGCAATCACCAAATCAAACGTTGCCAACTTGGAGACAGGAATGAAGTCTTTGACGGTGTCAAAAGGAAGCGTTTTAAATAGCGATGCGCTCACCGCAGTTCCACTCGAAATCAGAAGGATTGTGTGGCCATCGGGTTCGGCACGCGCCACCTGTTCGCCAGCCACAATGCCGCCCGCGCTGGGTTTGTTTTCGGTTACCACGGATTGGCCCAAAGCATCTGATAACTTTTGTGCTACTGTGCGTGCCGTGATGTCGGCAGCACCTCCCGCAGCATTGGGCACCACAATTTTTAATGCTTTACTGGGAAAGCTAGCCGTTTGCGCGAACGATAAGCCTGCTAGACATAGTGTCAGACCTAATGCCCATGCACGAGATACTTGGTTAAGATGATTTTTCATATAAGGAGATAGGTATGTCAGAAGTGTTGAAGGAACGAAATGTACAAGCGCTATTTTGTCATCGTAAAAATATTGCCCTTTTAGCCTGTCTTTTTGTGTTTTCACCACTGGGTATTCACGCTCAAACCACTTGGCCTACGCGCGCAGTCACCATTGTTGTACCTTTCACTCCAGGCGGTGGAACCGATGTCGGTACGCGCGTTGTTGCACAACGTTTGTCGCAACTTTGGGGTCAACCGGTATTGGTTGAAAACCGTGCAGGTGCTGGAGGCAATGTCGGTCTTGAAGCCGTATCGCGCGCAAAGCCTGATGGTTACACCTTGCTCACTGGCAATGTGGGCACGCAATCGATCAACCCCACACTCTATAAAAAACTCAACTACAACCCAGACACTTCGTTCACGCCGATCAGCTTGATTGCTGAATTACCCTTTGCTATGGTGGTGACACCCACATTGCCGGTGAAGACGCCACAAGATCTTGTGGCTTTGTCGAAAGCGCAACCTAATTTGCTCTCGTACGCAAGTTCTGGGGCCGGAGGCTCACCCCATTTGTCGATGGAGACTTTCAAAATTGCAACTGGTGCCAAGATTCAACATGTGCCATACAAGGGTGGCAGCGCCGCCA
>DDYJ01000090.1:0-8634 GCA_002347905.1 Comamonadaceae bacterium UBA2237
CGCACACCGCGGAGATTGTGAAACGATGGGGTGCCAATGCAGGTAAGTTAGACAAAGACCGTGATTTGATTGCCGATTTCAAATCAGCAGGCTTTACATATGCTGCCGACAAAACCTCTTTAGATGCGGTGAATACCGCACAAACAAATAAGTTGTTGGGCTTGTTTGCTTATTCGAATATGAATGTCGCCTTAGACAAAATCGACGGCCGCAGAGGAAAGAAAAATGGCGTCAAAGGCAGCGTGGTCGACGACTTTGGTTTCCCCGACCAGCCTATGCTGGAAGAGATGACAACCAAAGCGCTAGACGTGTTATCCAAAGAGAAAAATGGATTTGTGCTGATGGTCGAAGGTGCTTCCATCGACAAGCAAGCCCACAACATGGATACCGAGCGCTGGATTTTGGACACTATTGAATTTGACAATGCCGTTCGCGTCGGACACGCTTTTGCGCAAAAACGTGGGGACACCCTAGTGATCATCACTGCGGACCACGAAGTATCGGGTGTATCTTTGATAGGTGGTTCTGTCGTCAGCGACAACAAATTATCGGAATTGGCAAAAGAAGGTGGCGTAGCCAATTTGCGCGACAAAGTAGTTGGTGTCTATGAAAAAGCAGGATTTCCCAAATACCGTCTAGCAAACGACGGCTATCCTGAAATGACCAATGTTGATAACCGTCTGTTGGTCGGATATGGTGCCAACAGCGACCGCCATGAAGATTGGCGCACCAATGACCGCCCTATTCAAGACAGCCAGCAACCTTTCTACAAGTCAGAACCTCTGTCTGTCTACCCCGCAGACCCTAGTGCGCGCGATACCGAGGGCAAATTCATGGTGACTGGACAAGTCCCTGGAAATAGCGGCGTGCACACTGCCAGTGATATTCCATTGTCTGCATTTGGACCAGGTGCTTGGTCTTTCACCGGCGTGATGGACAACACAGATGTATTCTTTATTTTGGGGCAAGCCGCTGTGAAAGGCGTGCGCATTCCTAAAGGATTTACTGCTGGCAAATAAAAGGCGGGCACCCACATTATCTTTGGGTGCCTATCTATTTAAATTGTGTTCATCACCTATCTGCGACTTCTCTACGCTTTTTTAAAAGCATTCTGGATTTTGTTTGTTCAATTTCCACAATTAGACAAGACCTCACAAAGCCTAGCCATTCAAAAGTGGTCTGCGGACACCTTAAATCTTTTGGGTATTTCTGTAGAGGTGATGGGTGCCGTTGACACCACTACTTCGAATACGCCGCGTTTATTGGTTGCCAACCATATTTCTTGGCTTGATCCGTTAGTGATTCAAACATTGCAACACAGTATTTTTGTAGCCAAACAAGAGGTCAGCCAATGGCCAGTCGTAGGCCATATCGCCAAAGGGTGTGATGTGGTGTTTGTCAACCGCGGGTCCCCCAGCTCTGCGCGCAAGATGGTGCAGAGCATGAAAGCAGCTTTACAAAAAAACATGTGTGTCGCTGGATTTCCAGAAGGCACCAGCACCGAAGGACACACAGTAGGTTTCTTCCATTCCAATTTGTTTGAGGTAGCAGTAGCCAACACATGCGAAGTGATTGCGCTCAGTCTTCGCTACAAAGACCCATCGACGCAAGCCATGCGCCTTGAACCGGCATTTGTTGGCGATATTGGTTTTTTGCAGTCGCTGCACCGTGTAATTTGCGCGCCACCGATGGTGGTGCAAGTCGTGGTGTCAGAACCCATTAGGACCGATGGTCATACGCGCCGTTCATTGGCGCAACTAGCGCAAAGCAAAGTGGAAGCGCAACTCCAATCGCTTCAATAGTTAAATGAAATCTGGGTTGATCACATTGAGTAGCAGAATTTCAGAATACTCGTCACGTACCCGCGAGCGCAACCACCATACTGCGCCTTTGCGAATGGCACAACTGTGCTCTTGCATACCCAAAAGCTTTGCTGCTATCTCACCCAAATAAGGTTGATGTCCCACCAAAAGAATAGGTCCCTTGCCTTGCGGGCCTTTTTCAAGATCCCATTTGATCAATGCGAGCACTTCTTCTGCGCTGGTGTCAGGTACCAACTCATCGCGCAATTTGTATTTGCGATTCAAGGCTTTAGCAGTTTGTTCGGTTCTTCTTGCAGGGCTGACCAAAATCCGCGCACCTTCGGGTAGATGTCGGTCTAGCCAAGCCGCCATTCGAACAGCTTGTTTTTCTCCTTTGACCGTAAGTTGACGCGAGAGGTCATCTTCTCCTTCTGCGGCCATTTCTGCATCTGCATGACGCCATAAAATCAAATCCATGATGCACCTTTATTTAACTGCATTGTTGCAAAGCCAGTTAATTAGCCATTTTGCCCAGATACTCGGGCAAGCCTGTTGCGAGGATCGGCAACCAAGAAATCATCAGAGTTCCGACAAATATAGCCAACAATGCAGGAAGAACGGATAGAGCAACTTTACGAATCGGTTGTTTAAAGACGGCAGATGCAAAGAATATATTCATACCAGCAGGAGGGCATAAAAATCCCATCTCCATATTGGCCAGGAAAATAATGCCGAAATGTACGGGGTCTATTCCGTAACTGATTGCTAGAGGAAGAAGTAATGGCACCAGCACAACAATGGCGGCATATATTTCCATCAAAGCACCAGCCATGAATAAAAATACATTGAGCGCTAATAGAAATACTAACTTGTTTTGCGTAATACCTTGCACCCAGTCGATGGCTAAATCTGGAATGCCAGCGTCCACCAAATAATTGGTCAACCCCAAAGCCATACCTAATATCAACATCACGCCACCGATAATTTGTGCGCATTGCGATAAGCACTCCCCCATCAATCGCCAATTCAATTCTTTATGTGCGATCGATTGTGTGAGCACCGCATAGGTAGCCGTCAATGCAGCGCTCTCTGTGGGCGTTGCCAATCCGCTGACCAAAGAACCGATGGCTACAAAAGGTGCCAATATTTCCCATTTCGCTTGGCTAAGCGCATTGCTTAAAGACAAATTTTGTGCATGGTTTGCTGCTTGCTCCACCCGAACGCGCAAATAGCCGCCAAATAGCAAAAGGCAAACCACCATCACCATGGCGGGCACCAAACCAGCTAGAAACATAGTGTTGATGGGTACCCGCGCGATGATGGCGTACATGATCAATGGCACCGATGGCGCAAGCAATACGCCTAATGCACTGGCACTGGTGATCAAACTGATGCTTCGCTGTTCGGGATAGCCTGCATTCCTAAGCAAAGGCAGTAGCAAACCACCCAAAGCCAAAATGGTGACGCCACTGCCACCTGTAAAAGCCGTGAAGAATGAGCATAAAACGGTCGCCGCAATCACAGTCCCCAATACGCCTTGTCCAAAAAAAGCTATGAACACAACACCTAGACGTTTTGCCGCATCCGTTTTAGCGAACACTAAGCCCGCCAGAGTAAATAAGGGCAAAGCAGGTAGAGAGGGGTTAACAGTAATTTGGTAATGCGATAGCGCTATGGAAGCAAAAGGCAAACCGTCACTTGCAAACAAAGCCAAAGCCAGGCCACCAAGAACAACAAAGATAGGTGCACCGCATAACAAGGCGGCAACCAATACAAATACGCAAGGCCAAAGAATAACGACTTCGCCATCCAACCAAGCGGCACATGTAATACCCACAATCGGCCAAAGTAAAGCAAACGCAACCTTGTGACGTGGGTTATCTTGTCCGCGTCCAGCCAACTTGGCACCCAATATGGCAAATCCCAAAGGCATAGTGACTTGCAACCACCACACAGGAATACCGTAGGCTAGTTCCTTAGGAGAAACAATTTCACTCAAAACAAACTGGCAACTGGCCCAAGTTAGCACACCGCAAATCACTCCAGCGGCGATATGTGCAAACTGTTCACCATGCGCAAACAATCGCCCCAAACTGGTCAAGTGTCCATGACGTTCTGCAGCAATGGCGCCCCACATCGCCAACACCAATCCCATGTGCTGAACGAAAAGTGGCGCATTCTCAATACCCTTTCCCACAAATGGACGGGCCACAATCTCAACTAAGGGAATGACCGCCATCAACACCAATGCGAGTGATGCAATGGCTTCGTCAATACGTCCGAAGTAGCGCATTATTTTTTCCCGCTTCTATAGGCTTTTAGATGCTTGAATACTTCGTCAAAAGTCTCTGCTGGTACTAAGTTTCCACGAATACGCGGGTATAGCTTTTCAGCCAAATCACTCCACTCACGGAGTTGCTCTGCATTGGGTTTATTGACAACCAAGCCGCGTTTTTTCATCGCGTCAACCGCCTCTTCGACTTCTTGGCGCGCTTTGATACGAATTTGTGCGCCAGCTTTTTCACCTGCAGATTTGAGCGCTTGTTGCCCTGCAGGTGTCATATCGTCCCAAGCTTTTTGTGTCACTACCAAGGCACCCACGACTGGCGCCCAATTGATCTCCAACATATTGGGCGCTGTATTGAATACTTGTGTTGCCAAAGCAAAGTAAGGGGTAGAAGGCACCACATTGATCATGCCAGTTTGAATAGCCGGCAAGATATCTGCGGTTTCCAAAGGGACAGGTGTGTATCCAAGGCTTTTCATAATTTCTTGTTGCTCACTCTCACCAGCAAAAGAAAAGAATTTCATTTTTTTGAAATCGTCTGGACGAAAAACAGGATCTTTTGAAAAGAACCGGACCCAACCTGCATCACCCCAGGCTAAAACAATGAAGCCTTTGTCTAAGAACTTCTTTTCCATCGCAGGCCGCATTTTTTCGCGCACATAATCGACTTCTTCCCAACTCTTAAATAGCAAGGGCATAGATTGCAAAGCGCTGATGGAGGGCTCTATCTCATTTAACCCGACAACAGACAACAACGCACCTTGAAGTTGCCCTATGCGCATACGGCGGGCCAACTCTGCCTCTCCGCCTTGGCTGCCATCTGGAAACACCACATACTTGGCATTACCACCTTGGGCAGCACGCCATGCTTCCCCTACTTCCATTAACTGGCGGTGATAAAGCGAATTTTTTGGAGCCAGCGTTCCAATGCGAAAAGGTTTATCAGCTGCCAATGCGCCATAGCTTGTGAGCAGGCAAACCAATAGAGAAGTTAATGTACGAAAAACTGGTGTCCACATATCCAACCTTTAAAAAAGATCATCCGTTATTTCAATCAACCATGTTGCGCGTTCGCGCATCACTTCATTTTCTAAATTGCGATGGGTCTTCGCTATTTGAAGTGCCTCATTCAACCACTGGACAAAGATTTCTTTGTCTTGTTTTTTTAGCGCAATACTTTCCGCTTTGGCCACCCAAGGGCCTGCACTTTCGCCATTGCTTTGCGCAATCGCTTGGTTGAAATATTTTTCTGCAAGTACCACAGAGCCACCAGGCCGAGACGCTTCAAAAGTTCCCATCAAACTGGTGAGTCCACCTCGGTTGAAATCTGGATTTTTCTTCCAGGCCAATGTAGCCAAATTAACCGCCAAAGGTAGATCCGCCACTTTGTCGGGATCGTCTTTGGACAGTGAAATAAAACCTCCCCAAGACGCAGCAGCCCAATACGCTAAACCAACGTGGTCTTGCCTCAATCGCGCCAAAAGCTGCGGGTCATTTTTAACAAGTGCTTGTTTGAACCCTGGCAGAGAAATTTCTAACGCACGCATGGCGTGTTGGTTCGCCCTCCAATACAAGCGTGCAGCGCGCTCTCGCATGCGTTGCGCGGCTTTGGCGTCTTGCGACTCGATTTTTTCGGCATCAAAAGCTACGAAGGCATAGGCATACTGGGTAAAGCCTACGGCTACAGATTCAGCCAGCTTTAGATTGCCAGGCGTTTCTTTGAGTACAGACTCAGACAGCTTTAAATAAAAGGCACTGGCTTCACGCGCCAAAAGAATATCGTCTTCGTCTGATTGCCCTTGTGAAGCCAAAGCATCGGCGGCTTTGTCCACCACAAAAGGCCTAACTGCGCATCCGACAAGTGCTTGAATAGAAAGCAGCACCACACAGTAATAGGCCAAACGCTGAAATCTATGCATTGAATTTTTGCGCGATAGTTATTTAGTATTCGACTTTACACATTTTTTATGAATGAACCGTGACAAAAGTCATGAATTTGCCACGAAGAAAGTAGATGATTTCGTTAAAAGGAAGTTTCTATATGACTGACAAATCACAATTCGATGCAGAGCAATTACGCAAAATTCGCGAAGACATTTTGGACTCGATCGACGAAGAGTTAGAAATGGCCATTGAAGATGGCGAAAACGAGAACGACCCGCTGGCAAATCCCGAAGAGAGACGAGCACGCGTCAACTACTTTCGAGAACTCCTGCGCTTACAAGGCGAATTGGTCAAATTACAAGATTGGGTGGTTGCTACCAAGCAAAAAGTAGTGATCTTGTTTGAAGGGCGTGATGCAGCGGGTAAAGGTGGTGTGATCAAACGTATTACCCAACGACTCAATCCTCGCGTTTGCCGAGTGACTGCCTTACCCGCGCCCAACGACCGTGAGAGAACGCAGTGGTACTTCCAGCGCTATGTCACGCATTTACCCGCGGCTGGTGAAATCGTTCTCTTTGACCGGAGTTGGTACAACCGAGCAGGTGTAGAGCGGGTCATGGGGTTTTGCACCGACGATGAATACGAAGAGTTCTTTAGAAGCGTTCCTGAATTTGAAAAAATGCTGGGCCGCAGTGGCATCACTTTGTTGAAGTATTGGTTCTCAATCACGGATGACGAACAACATGCGCGCTTCTTAGGACGCATCCATGACCCATTAAAGCAATGGAAGCTCAGCCCTATGGACCTCGAGAGCCGCCGCCGTTGGGAAGACTACACACGCGCAAAGGAAACCATGATTGAGCGTACGCACATTCCTGAGGCTCCATGGTGGGTTGTGCAAGCAGTTGATAAAAAGCGTGCACGTCTGAATTGCATTGACCACTTGCTGAGTCAGTTCAATTACCACGAAGTAGAGCACCCTGAAATTGCTTTACCTGCGCGCGTAAGAAATCCTGATTACATACGACATCCTGTCCCAGACAACATGATCGTTCCTGAAAAATACTGAGCGCTTGATTCGTTAAATTAACGAGGTTGACATACAGGGTCTTCAAGATAGCGCTTGCATTACTTAAAGGAGTTTTCAATGCGCCTATCTCGTATTCACAACTTGGCAATGGTGGCTTTAGCGCTTCCACTTGCTATCAGTGCCCAAACCGTATTTCAAGCAGAACTTACCGCTCACGCTTTTCTGCCTGCGCAAACTTTTATCGCTGCGCCCAAAGATGCGCCAGACAATCTACAAACCAGTGGCAAGTTCACCACTGGTAAGCGGGTAGAAAAAATTGGAAGCGTCGAAGGACTCTCCGCTGATCGTCCCACTGGTGTTTTTTTACCATTCAAAGGTCAACCCATTCAAGGACATTCAGGCATTAAAAAAATGCCAGATGGAAGCTTTTGGTTGTTAACAGATAACGGTGCAGGCTCTAAAGCGAATTCGCCAGACTTCATGCTTTATCTCAACCACTACAAAGTGGATTTCAAGACAAATAAATTCACACGCTTAGGCACCATATTTCTGCATGACCCAGATAAAAAAGTACCGTTTCATATCGTGACTGAAGGCACAAAGAAGCGCTACCTCACTGGTTCAGACTTCGATACAGAAAGCTTTCAATTTGCAGATGGCTCCTTGTGGGTAGCCGATGAGTTTGGCCCTTTTTTGATCAAAGCAGATATGAACGGTAAGGTTCTAGCGGTTTTTGATACCTTGGTAGACGGAAAAGTCGTTCGTTCTCCAGATAATCCTGCCGTCACTATTCAAGGCGTGCCTACTGACTCTGCCAAATTTCAAGTTCGTCGCTCGAAGGGCTATGAAGGCATGGCGGTTTCCAAAGATGGTAGCAAGTTGTATGCACTTTTAGAAGGTGCTTTGTGGGATGAAACTGCAAAAGCCTACGAAATGGTCGATGGCAAACAATATTTGCGTGTTTTGGAATTTGATGTGAAAGCCGGTCAATGGACTGGCCGTCACTGGAAGTATGTGCTCGAAGCCAACCACCACGCGATTGGTGACTTCAACATGATTGACGATACAACCGGCCTGATCATTGAACGGGACAATGGCGAAGGCGTTGCAAGTCGCGCCTGCACGGAAAGCAAAAAACCAAACTGCTTCCACGATTTACCAAAATTCAAACGCATTTATAAAGTTGAAATGACAGATGCGAATGTGAATAGCCCGGTTAAAAAAATTGGCTATGTGGATTTACTCAACATTGCCGATCCCAACAAAATCGCACGTAAGCCTTTAGAAAACGGCGTCTTGACGTTCCCCTTCTTTACTATTGAGAATGTGGATGTGATCGACGCTAATCACATCATCGTGGGAAATGACAATAACTTGCCCTTCTCTTCAAGTCGTGAACCTAACAAGGCTGATGACAATGAATTGATTATTTTGAACGTAGGTAATTTCTTAACCGCGCGTTAATTAAAAACCTTGCAGACAAGCCACTGATAGTAATATCAGTGGCCTTTTCATTTTTTGAACCCTAACGCAACTATGAATCATTCAGCTCTCCTGCCTGGCGTCAAACGCAGCGAGGTATTTGCATGGGCGATGTTTGATTTTGCTAACTCCGGCTACACAACAGTAGT
>DDYJ01000090.1:8719-10683 GCA_002347905.1 Comamonadaceae bacterium UBA2237
GGTGCTTGGTGTGATCGTCATGCCAAGAAGAAACGTGCGCTATGGGTGAGCACCATGACATGCGTGATAGGAACTGCTGCACTTGGCTGGTCTGGCCCTGGCGATATGGCTTGGTCTGTTTTTTGGATCATCATCTCTAACGTGTCTTTCAGCGTCGGCGAATCACTGATCGCCGCTTTTTTACCAGAGTTAGCGAAGACAGACTCCATGGGGAAAGTCAGCAGCTGGGGATGGGCTTGGGGGTATGTCGGCGGCATGCTGACGCTTGCCATCTGTTTGTTTTGGATCATCAATGGCCTGAAGTCTGGATTAGCCACGTCAGAGGTTGTCCCACCCACAATGTGGATCACTGCCGTTATTTTTTTATTAGCAAGCACTTACACCTTTTGGCGTTTGCCTGAAAGAGCCAAACCTCAACCCAATGCAGATCCAACCCAATTCTTAAAAAAAAGTTGGAATGACCTAATAGTGGCACTGCAGTGGGCTAAAGATAGGCCTTCATTTATGCAGTTACTCAAATGCATCACGCTTTACCAAGCTGGCGTTTCTGTCGCTATCACCGTTGCGGCCATTTATGCTGAAGGTGAAATGGGCATGAGCAAGCAAGACACCATGCTTTTGATTTTCCTGCTGAATATTGCTGCATTAGTAGGCGCATGGGGGTTGGGCTGGGTGCAAGACCAGATCGGCCACATCAAAACATTGCGTTTGACATTAGTGGGCTGGGTGTTGGCTTGCGTCATTGCCGCCATAAGTCCTAGCGTTTTTTATTTTTGGTTTGCTTCAGCATTTGCTGGCTTATGCATGGGCGCAAGTCAATCGGTAGGGCGAGCCATGGTGGGACGACTCACCCCGCAAGATCGGACTGCGCAGGTTTTTTCTCTGTGGTCTTTTGCTGTACGCGTCGCTGCTATTTTGGGACCAGTGCTTTATGGTTTGATTACTTTTTTGAGCGATGGGCGACAACGCTTAGCCATAGCCAGCACCGCTTTGCTTTTTTTAGCAAGCCTTTGGGTTTTGTCAAAAATTCAATGGCAATTGGCCGAACAACAAGCCGCTATCGACCAAAATAGTTCTGTTTAATTAATCAGCACAACTTCAGCCTATGAAACCTTGGCCTTACCCCAAGTGGATTGCACACCGAGGTGCCGGTAAGCTGGCACCTGAAAACACCTTAGCCGCATTCCAACTGGGCGCTTCCTATGGTTACCGTATGTTTGAATGCGATGCAAAACTAAGCCGCGATGGTGTTTCCTTCTTGCTGCATGATGCAGATTTGGAGCGCACTACGAATGGCACTGGTGTTGCGGGTTCCTTTGATTGGTCGCACCTATCTCAATTAGATGCAGGAAGTTGGCACTCTGATACATATATAGGTGAACCATTACCAACACTTGAAAGTCTGGCTAACTTCTGTTTGGCGAATGGTTACTTTTTAAACATTGAAATAAAGCCCACGCCAGGCTTCGAAGCTGTTACAGGGTCTACCGTTGCTTCGGAGGCTATGCGTCTATGGCAGGGCGAATCCATACCCCCTTTGCTCACTTCATTCAAAACTCAGGCCTTGGCTACAGCTAAACAAACAGCGCCTTACTTACCAAGAGGCCTACTCTTGGATGCGCTGTGGGATGGATGGTTGGAAGCGGCACTTGAACTCGATTGTCTTGCGATAGTTTGCAATTACAAACTATGGAACAAAGAACTGGTGGACACCGTGCATGCTCAAAAAATGCGGTGTTTGAGTTATACCGTGAACCAAGAAGATATTGCTGAATCACTCATTAACTTGGGTACGGACGGGATCATCACTGACTCTGTTGATAAATTGGGAAATTGATAAAACTCAGCGACTACAAAGACACTTAGGGTTAAAAATAACCGTTAATTCGAATGTATTAACCGCCGATACTTTTGTATTTATAAGAATTTTTTGTAATTTATTTGTGACATTTTTACGCTATTTT
>DDYJ01000201.1:0-2209 GCA_002347905.1 Comamonadaceae bacterium UBA2237
CGCGCTTATGAAATCAACTCGAAGGCCATCTCTGCGGTCGACGGCATGTTGAAGTTCTTGAACCAAAACGTTTAACTAAGGTTCATCATGAAATCTGCACAACTTCTTTTGCCAGCAGTGTTGCTGGTCTTGTTGCAAGGCTGTGCTACAGAGCCTGTCGATATGGTGTTAAAGCCCTCGCCAGACTTTCAGCCGGTTTATCCATTAGCTAAAGACGCAGTCAAAGTGTCTACAGGTGGTATCTACAGCAACCGCCAAAGCGATGCATGGTTTGGCCGTGGCCGTAATTACCAAGTCGGTGACATCATCACTGTCTTGTTGAATGAATCGACCCAAGCTGCGCGTACGCAAAACACCGACGTCAGCCGTGAAGCTAAAAACACATTGCCCTCTGGTGCAAGTACCACCATTGGAAAAGTACACCCCCTGTTAGAGGGCGTTGACCTGACCAACAATAAATCTTCCAGCACCGGTAAGGGCACTGCAGACCAGCAAGCTACTTTGTCGGGCTCTGTAGCTGTCACAGTCGTAGAAATTTTGGCCAATGGCAACCTGATGGTGCGTGGCGAGAAAAAACTCGGCCTTGCAGAAGGCACCGAAGTCATCCAAGTCTCAGGTGTAATCCGTCCTGAAGACGTGGGCCCTAACAGCACGGTGCAATCACGCCGCTTGGCCAATGCACAAATTGCTTACCGTGGTTCTGGCGATTTAGCCAACGCCACACGCGCAGGGTGGGGAACCACTTTGATGCACAAGTTCTGGCCTTTTTAATCACGGAAAGTGTTGGATCCTATGTTGCGTTGTTCTTCTTACATACGTGCTTGTGTTGCAAGTCTTTTGGTCTTGGCTGCTGGCAGTGCCTGCGCAGACCGCGTCAAAGACTTGGCGACCTTGGCTTCACAACGCCCTAACCAATTGATTGGTTACGGATTGGTAGTCGGTTTGCAAGGTACTGGTGACGACGCTTCAGTGCCTTTCACCACACAAAGTATGAAAGCCATGTTGGCGCAAATGGGGGTGCGTATCGACGGCCCTTTGACTGACTTTGAAACGGCTGCTACTGCTGCACGTATCGACATTAAAAATACCGCTGCTGTTTTAGTGACTGCAGACCTGCCTGGTTTTGCAAAACCAGGACAACGCATTGACATCAACGTCTCTGCCATTGGTAAAGCCACCAGCTTGCGCGGTGGTAGTTTGATCATGACCGCTATGCGCGGTGTGGATGGTGAGATTTATGCATTGGCCCAAGGCGCCTTGACAGTCACAGGCATTGATGCCAACGCTGCGGGCTCTAAGGTGGCCATTGGGGTTCCCACATCTGGTCGCGTTCCAGGCGGCGCGATTGTTGAGCGTATTGTTGATACACCCTTCGAAACATCCGAGAACGTGATCTTCAACATCCGTGAAAACGATTTTTCGACGACTACTGCTATCGTCAACGCGATCAATAAAAAATTTGGCGGAGATGTTGCACAAGCCATCGATGGTGTATCGGTATCGGTACGAGCTCCTAAAAACTTGAATCAACGTGTGTCTTTTATGAGCATGATCGAAGCTTTAGAAGTCACACCAGGCGAACCACCTGCTCGTGTAGTTATCAACTCACGCACGGGTACCGTGGTTATCAACCGTTCTGTGCGTGTGACAGCAGCGGCTGTATCTCACGGCACGATCTCAGTGGCAATTACTGCGACCAACGAAGTCTCTCAGCCTAATGCATTGGCGGGCGGCCAGACCACCGAAGTACAAAACGCTGCCATCGATGTAGGCGAGCCCAATAAACCGATGTTCTTGTTCCAGCCTGGCGTAGAACTGCGCCAGATCGTAGATGCGGTGAACCAAATTGGCGCTACACCGTCTGCATTGATTGCCATCTTGGAAGCTTTGAAAAGCTCAGGAAGTTTGCGCGCTGAATTGGTCATCATCTAAACGCGTGCACCATGAGCAACTCCATCGACAACACCTCCACCGCCAAGTCCTATCTGGACTTTTCGGGCTTGGGCGAGTTGCGTGGACAGGCGCAACAAAACCAAGACAAAGCGCTGAAAGAATCGGCACAGCAATTTGAAGGTCTCTTCATCCAAATGATGATGAAGTCCATGCGTGACGCCAGTTCGACCATGAAAGACGAAGACAACCAGTCCAGCGCGATGGACACCTTCGAAAACATGTTCGACAAAGAAATCTCTGTACAAATGTCCAAGCG
>DDYJ01000201.1:2225-2580 GCA_002347905.1 Comamonadaceae bacterium UBA2237
ACTACGCCAAGTGCAGCAGAGGTGCTCAACGCACGTCAGCAGCACGGCATGCCATTGCGCCCAGAATTAACCCCGATGCCCTTGCTACGTAATAGTGGCAAAGCTATTCCTTTTATTGTTGACAAAGTAAATCCTTTGTCACTCGAGCCTAAGACCTTCAAGATCAATGGAGGCGGCTCATGAGTGACATCATTGGCATTGCCAGTAATGCGGTAGCGTCTTACCAACGTGCTTTAGGCACGGTGAGTAACAACATTGCCAACGTCAACACCGAAGGGTATTCGCGCCAAGATGTGGTGTTGAAAGATACCGCGCCTACCAAAGCCGCCAATATGTTCTTTGGAACAGGTGTGGC
>DDYJ01000173.1:0-138 GCA_002347905.1 Comamonadaceae bacterium UBA2237
TCATGGTGGGCGGGTTTGGTACAGCCGGCATTCCAGATGAGTTGGTTGACGGCTTGCTCGAAGTGTTGGAAGGAAGCCAAACGCGCCATCTGACTTTGGTCAATAACAATGCAGGCAATGGCGATGTCGGCATCGCTG
>DDYJ01000173.1:314-4542 GCA_002347905.1 Comamonadaceae bacterium UBA2237
AAAAACAAAGACGGATTGCTCAAAGAAACGCGTGAAATAAATGGGCGCAAGTATGTGTTGGAGTACCCGATTTACGGTGATCTGGCGTTGATCAAAGCAGAGCGTGGCGACCGCTGGGGCAATCTGACCTACCGCAAATCGGCCCGCAACTTCGGCCCTGTGATGGCCATGGCGGCTAAGCGCACTGTCGCATCTGTGCATGAAGTTGTGCCCTTGGGCGCGCTAGACCCTGAGACCATTGTGACCCCGAGCATCTTTGTGCACTGCATCGTTCAAGTACCCCGGACTGCAACGGTGGGTGGTGGTTATAAAAAACAGGCTTGACCCGCTGATTTACCCTGAAATGAGAGCAATGGCCTACCAACGCAAAACCAAAGACCAAGTGGCCGCACGTGTGGCGCAAGACATTCCGGAGGGCGTGTATGTCAATCTGGGTATCGGCATGCCGACCCAAGTGGCCAACCATTTGCCGCAAGGCTTAGAAATCGTCTTACACAGCGAAAACGGTATTTTGGGAATGGGCCCCGCGCCCGCGCCAGAGGATGAAGATTTCGATTTGATCAACGCGGGTAAACAGCCCGTCACTTTGCTGGCTGGTGGCTCCTATGTCCACCACAACGACAGTTTCGCCATGATGCGTGGCGGGCATTTAGACATTTGTGTGCTCGGTGCGTTTCAGGTCAGCGTCAAAGGCGATTTGGCCAATTGGCACACCGGAGAAGCTGATGCCATTCCCGCAGTAGGCGGCGCGATGGACTTAGCGATTGGCGCCAAACAAACTTGGGTGATGATGGATTTGCTCACCAAGCAAGGCCAGAGCAAGATTGTTCCTGCTTGCACGTATCCGATCACGGGATTGGCTTGTGTGAAGCGCATCTACACCGACTTGGCTACCTTAGAAATCACATCGCAGGGTCTGCGTTTGATTGATGCGGTGGAAGGCTTATCGCGCGAAGAACTTGAGAAACTGGTTGGATTGCCGATAACTGGTTAGAGCAACGCAATTACTGATCCGCAAAAGCCCGTTCAATCACAAAGTCACCCGGTGTGGTGGTGTTGCCTTCTTTGAAATGACGCGCTTCTAGCATACGCTTGAGGTCTTTCAGCATTTGGGGGCTACCGCAAATCATCACGCGGTCGCGGCCGGGGTCGAAAGCGGGGAGGCCTAAGTCGATGAACAACTTGCCGCTTTCAATCGCGTCCGTCAAACGGCCTTGGTTTTTAAAAGGCTCGCGGGTCACGGTGGGGTAATACATAAACTGTTCACGCACCATCTCTCCCAAAAACTCGTGATTGGGTAGCTCTTGGGTGAGGTAGTCGTGGTAGGCCAACTCTTTGACTTCGCGCACGCCGTGGACCAAGATGACTTTTTCGAAACGCTCATAGGTTTCAGGATCGCGGATCACGCTCAAAAATGGTGCCATGCCCGTGCCCGTGGAGAGCAAATACAGGTTTTTGCCTGGTAAGAGATAGTCAATCAGCAAAGTGCCAGTGGGCTTGCGACCAACGATGACCTTGTCGCCTACTTGGATGTGTTGCAGACGCGAAGTGAGTGGGCCATCTTGTACCTTGATGCTCAGAAACTCCAAATGTTCTTCGTAATTGGCGCTGACAATGCTGTAAGCACGTAACAATGGTTTCTCGTTGACGCGCAGCCCGATCATGGTGAAGTGGCCGTTAGAAAACCGAAGAGCTTGGTCGCGGGTGGTGGTGAAACTAAACAGGCGGTCGGTCCAGTGGTGGACGGATAAAACTTCTTCTTCTTGGAAAGCGCTCATGGAGGAATGTCAATAGCTAAGAGATAACCCCCAAGTGTAGAGGAGTGTTTATTAGCTAAAGTGGCGCCATGAAAATCTTTGAAACACTCCAAAGCGTCCCCCATTTTGTAGGACAAGGCGAAGTCACCAGCGAATGGATCACCGTCAACCAAGCGCATGTGAACCAATTTGCCGATGCCACCGGCGACCACCAGTGGATTCATATCGACCCAGAGCGGGCCAAAGCGGGTCCGTTTGGCACGGCGATCGCCCACGGGTTTTTAACGCTGTCTTTGATGCCGCAGTTTTTTGCCAAAGCCTTCAAAGTACAAGACCAAAAAATGGGAATTAACTACGGCGTGAACAAAGTACGTTTCACCGCCCCCGTTTTGGTGGGCTCGCGTCTGCGCGCCAAGATGTCTTTGAAATCCTGTGACCCCGTCGACAACAACGGCATGCAGTTGGTGTGGAGCGTCACCGTCGAGCGCGACGGCAGCGACAAGCCTGTGTGTGTGGCCGAAACTGTGACTAGGCTTTATGCCTAAAACCGTTTTGGCGCCACGCCTCGTAAACGATGACCGCCACGGAATTCGATAAATTCAAACTGCGTTGTCCCTCAAGCATAGGTAAACGCAGGCGTTGTTCTGAGGGGAAGCTCTCGCGAATGGCTTGCGGCAAGCCAGCGGTTTCAGAACCAAATACCAACCAGTCCCCTTCGGCGAATTGCGTGTCATGCGCGGTGTGCAAGCCTTTGGTTGTGAGGGCGAACATACGTTCTAAATCTGGTGTTGCCGAAGCCAAGAAATCTTTCCAGCTAGGGTAACGCGCCACGTGGGCGTACTCGTGGTAATCGAGCCCAGCGCGGCGCATGTGTTTGTCTTCCATCGAAAAACCGAGCGGCTCAATCAAATGCAAGCTGCAACCGGTATTTGCCGCTAGGCGGATGACATTGCCCGTGTTGGGGGGTATTTCTGGTTGAACCAGCACGATATGAAACATGCGCACATTGTCTCGCGACTCATGATTGACTCAGTTGGGCCCGCGCCAACACCAAGCCAGTAATGTGTGCGGCACCAGCTTTACGCAAGGTTCGCGCAGCCTCGAACAAGGTGGCGCCCGAAGTCATCACATCGTCGAGTAAAACTATGCGTTTGCCTTGCAGGGTAGGTATGCGCACCGGGTCGACCCAAAAAGTGTTGCGTGCTTGTTCCTGACGTTCGGCGCGCGTTGCGCCCACTTGGTGGCTGGCATGCTCCAAGCGCAAAAGAGACCTGCCGTCAGCCTTCTGTGGCGCCAAATGTTTGGCCAGCTCGTAGGCCTGGTTGAAGCCCCGCTCGCGCAGGCGTGAAGCAGACAAAGGCATGGCGATCACGCTATCGGCCATTTCCAAAGCAGGTTCTACCCAAGGTGCGTTGCGCATCAATGCAGCCAGTTGGCGGCCAAAACCTACATCGCCATGGAATTTGAATTTGGCAATGCAGTCTGACCATGGATGGCCATAGGTCACCGCGGCGAGGCATTTGTCCAGGGGAGGGGCCTCGTAGTGGCAGGGGAAACATCGGCTACCCAACAAGGGCAAAGCACAGGTCGGACAACGGACGATGGGTTGTCCAAATTGCTGCACGCACGAATCGCACAAGGCCGTACTTGGCCAGGCCTCGCAAATATGGCAAATGCTGGGGAGTCGCAGACGCTGCATCCATGCAGGCCATTCAAATCGGCTGTCAAACATGGAATCTATACTGACTTGCCATGTCAGAAGCCACCTCTGTAGACCTTGTTCCCACCATAGACCCTATCGCCAGCGAGCGTTGGTCACAGTTAAACCACCCGGAAACACCGTGGTTGCATGAAGAAATTGGAAGACGCATGGAAGAACGGTTGCAGTGGATACGCTTGCAGCCTAAAAGATGGGTGGATTGGGCGCCAGTCAATGGCGGTTTAGCGACCCATGCGGCAGTGCGCGCGCGATACCCCAAGGCTAATTGTTTGGCCATTGAAACTTCTGGGTTGCGCTTACAAAAAGCGAAAGTTGCTCTTACAAATCCTTGGTGGACAGTGTGGAAGCGCCAGTCGGTTTCTGTCGCTGATCTCGCAAATAGTTTGCAGCAGCAAGAGGCGTTCGACATGGTCTGGGCGAATATGGCCTTGCACACGGCAGTGGCGCCCCAGTCTTTGTTGCGTGCTTGGCATAGCTTGCTGGCCACCGATGGGTTTTTGATGTTCTCGAGCCTTGGGCCAGACACCTTGCGAGAACTCCAGCCGATTTACCAAGACATGGGGTGGGGCGATCCTTCGCATGCCTTCACAGACATGCACGATTGGGGTGACATGTTGGTGCAAGCAGGATTCGCAGAGCCCGTGATGGATATGGAACGCATCACGCTCACCTACGCAACGCCCTCAGATTTGCTGAAAGACTTACGTCTCCTAGGGCGTAACTTGCACCACCAGCGCTATCAAAATTTACG
>DDYJ01000140.1 GCA_002347905.1 Comamonadaceae bacterium UBA2237
GCCAAAATCACAACAGCACCTAGCCAAGTCGATTGGCTAGGGATATCAGAAAAAATCAGCCAACCCCAAGTGGAAGTCCACACCAAATCTAAAAAACGCAGCGATTGGGTAGACGAAATATCCGCGGCATGAAATGCCCGTGTCCAACAATAGTGGCCTACGCTTCCCAAGATGCCTGCAATAAAAAACCCAGTCCACTGCCACAGGCTCGGGTCTTGCCAATGCAGCAATGCCAGAGGCAAACTAAATAGCGATACCGTCAAAGCTTGCCAAAACACAATGACAGTGGCTTTTTCATAACGGGTCAATGCTTTGGTAATCAGAAACGACGCGGCAAAAAGTGGCGCAGATGCCAACATCACCAAGTGGTAGCCACCTCCAGCCCCCGACAACTTGGGAGCTACCACTACGACAACCCCTGTAAAGCCGATCAAGGCGGCAATCCAGCGATCACGCCGCATGGGTTCACCCAAAAACCATGATGCGCCAATCATGATGAAAATCGGCCCTGTGAAACTGATGGCTGTCATATCCGCCAGAGGAATCTTGGGTAAAGCAATAAACCACAACACCATACCTATGGTGTGAACGCCACCTCGCCAAAACTGTCCTTTGACATCTGTGGGCCAATACTGACGTGCTCCTGCTTTGAATACCCAGGGTAGCATCACGAGTAGGCCAAATAGGTACCGTAAAAATTGCACTTCAAACGGATCCATCTGCATTGCGATGGCGCGCACGATGGTGTTGAGGATAGAAAATAAAAAACCTCCCGCCGCCATCCACAACATGCCTTTCCAAATGACAGGCAAACCAGATGCTTTGCGCCGAGTCTGCCGATTGGCTAAAAGAAAGCGTTGGAGAAGAGATAGACGCATTCGGAGAGTTTATGTCCTGTATGTCCAGCACTTAGTCGCTTGCATGACGCGTCCTAGCCCTTTTGGGCGCCATTGGCCATATGGGCGCGTGTGAGTGCGAATAAACTCGTACCAATGTCTACGCTCAAGCGCTCTTCACTCTCGGGTTTACTCTTGGCAGCGGCTGGTGCGATTGCATTCAGTGGCAAGGCCATTATTGTCAAACTCTCTTATCTTTATGGGGCCGACGCTGTCACCATCATCATGCTGCGCATGTTATTTGCATGGCCTTTCTTTATTGCATTGGGAGTTTGGGCGGAGCGACAATCCTATGCGCGTGAACACCCGCTAACTACCCGAGATAAAGTTGACGTTGCTGCTTTGGGCTTTTTAGGCTACTACCTTTCGAGCTACTTAGATTTTTTAGGCTTGCAATTTGTATCCGCCAGCTTGGAGCGCTTGATTCTCTATCTGAACCCCACCTTGGTGGTTTTGCTAGGTTGGTTGATTTATAAAAAACCAGTACAACCCATTCGTATGTTGGCCATGGTCGTGAGCTACAGCGGTGTTTTATTGGTATTTGTGCATGAATTGTCTTTTGTAGGGGGAGATGTAGCGCTAGGAAGCTCTTTGATTTTTGCTAGTGCCTCAACCTATGCCTTGTATTTGTTGTACAGCGGACAGCTGGTGCAGCGCATTGGTGCAATGCGATTGGTAGGACGCGCTTCCAGCGTAGCCTGTTTGTGTTGTATTGTGCAATTTTTAGTGCTACGGCCCTTATCTGCGGCTGCTGTAGCGGAGCAAGTTTTATGGTTGGCAGTTTTGAATGCATTGCTTTGCACAGTTGCACCTGTTTTGATGGTGATGATGGCCATTGAACGTATTGGTGCAGCATTGACGGCACAAACTGGCATGATTGGCCCTATGGCAACGATTACGCTAGGTGTACTGGTGTTGGATGAGCCACTCAACCTCTGGATCGGGGCGGGTACCTTGTTGGTGGTGGGTGGTGTTTTTTTAGTGACTAAGTATGGAGAAAAATAATGGATTTAGGAATCAAAGGTAAGTGGGCGTTAGTTGGCGGAGCCAGCAAAGGTTTAGGGTATGGTTGCGCGCAATCCTTGGCGCGCGAGGGCGTTAATGTGGTGATCGTTGCCCGTGGTGCAGAAGCACTGGAAGCAGCTGCCAAAGAACTGCGTAAATTTGGAACCACCATCATTGCCGCTGCCGTCGACATCACCACCCCTGAGGGACGTGAAGCTATTTGGTCCGTCAAAGGTGGTCCTGGAAAAAATTACGACATCGTTGTGACCAACGCAGGCGGCCCACCTCCAGGAGACTTCCGTAACTGGGATCGCGAAGCTTGGATCAAAGCTGTTGACGCCAACATGCTGACACCCATTGAGTTACTCAAAGCGACTGTGGATGGCATGGCAGATCGTGGTTTCGGCCGTATTGTCAACATCACCTCAAGTGCGGTAAAGGCACCCATTGATATTTTGGGTTTGTCAAACGGCGCGCGTTCTGGTTTGACGGGCTTTATTGCTGGCGCCGCACGCACCACCAAGCTGGCTTCCAATAATGTGACGATCAATAATCTATTGCCAGGTGCTTACGATACAGACCGCCTCAAGGGCACGATGAAGGGAGCTGCAGAAAAAACAGGTCAGCCTATTGAAGTGATTATGGATGCACGTAAGAAAACTATTCCCGCATTGCGGTTTGGGCATCCTGATGAATTTGGTGAAACCTGTGCTTTCTTATGCTCTGCGCAGGCTAGTTACATCACTGGGCAAAATATTTTGACGGACGGTGGGGCATATCCAGGTTCTTTCTGACGAAAGAGGCGTACCTATCGATTAGGCAATAGGCGCGAATTGTTGGATGGAGGGTGTCTTCGCTAGCGCTTTGAAGACACCACAATTCCACCTACTATCAAAGCAAAAGCAGCTGCATGAAATGTTTGCGGCAAATCACCTAATACTAAGGCTGACATAACAGCCGCAAATAGCGGTGTGAGATTGGCAAAAAAGCCCGCGATATTGGGCCCTACTTGTTGCACACCTAAGCCCCAGCATCGATACGCTAATAAGGATGGACATAGTGCGACATAAGCCAGAGCCATTACCAAAGGCCAACCCCAAAACACATAGGCGTCCCCCCATACCCATTCACCCGCAGTGAACAAGCCCGACCAAGACAAGCCAAAAGCCATTTGTGCCATTAAAAAATAAGCCCAATTGCTGCGTATTTCACTAGGATCATCTGGACGACTGATTAGCCAGCTGTAAAACCCCCAGCATGCGGTGGCAACCAAGACGTAGATATCGCCAATGACCAATTGCACATTGGCAAGGGCGTGCCAGTCGCCACGGCACAGCACCAGCAATACCCCAGCGATGGACAGCACAGCGCCGATGACCTGCGTTAAGCGAATAGATTGTTTGAAAAAGAGAGCGCCAATCGCCAACATAAACACTGGCGTACTCGAGGCAACTAGCGTCACGTTGATAGGGCTGGAGGTTTGAAGTGCTAGATACTGAAAACTGTTGTAACAACCTACACCCAAAAACCCCAGTACCGCAAAACGTTTCCAATGAGCCCAAAGCGGGCTACGGCGACGCAGAACTGCGCGCGCAATCGGAAGTAGTAGCAAAAACGCCAAAGCCCAACGTAAAAAATTAAGCGTAAGCGGTGAGATGAGGTCATGCACCAGACGCCCAGTGATGGCATTGCCGGCCCATAACAAGGGTGGTACCAATAACAGGGCTGCTGCGCTTGCTGTGAGCGCAGGTTGTGATGTGCTTGGATTGGAAGTGGGGGTTTCAGACATTAGGGCAAGACTCTACCCGAGCCCATAAAACCTAGGTGACAACTCGGAGACCGCTTTCGTGGCAGGATGCAGGGCGTAAAAATTTTTGATTTCCCTAGGAGCACATAACATGAGCAAAGCAGTCATTATTGAAAAAAACGGCGGGCCAGAAGAACTCAAGATCGTTGATGTCACGGTCGGACAACCGGGACCTGGTGAAATTCGTATTCGCCACAAAGCCGTTGGTTTGAATTTCATTGACGTGTACCAACGCACGGGCCTGTATCCATTTCCTATGCCACTACGTTTAGGCATGGAGGCTTCTGGCATTGTTGAAGCTGTGGGCGAAGGCGTGACGCATCTCAAAGCCGGTGACCGCGCAGCCTATGCCAGCGCACCCCCCGGAAGTTATTGCGAAGAACGCGTGATGCCAGCCAAGACAGTTTGTAAATTGCCTGATGCGATTTCATTTGAAACCGGCGCGGCCATGATGCTCAAAGGTTTAACTGCGCAGTACTTGCTCAAGAGCACTTTGCCACAAGGCGGCTTGCATAAAGGCGATTTCATCTTGTTCCATGCAGCTGCGGGCGGTGTTGGTTTGATTGCATCGCAATGGGCCAAAGCTTTAGGCTACCAACTGATTGGAACTGCTGGCAGTGATGCGAAATGCAAACTGGCATTGGCCAATGGTGCAAGCCACGCGATCAACTACAACACCGAAGACTTCTTGGCCAAGGTAAAAGAAATCACTAGTGGCAAAGGCGTGAAAGTGGTGTACGACTCAGTGGGTAAAGACACTTGGGAGAAATCNNCCTGGCATTTTGGGCGGCAAGGGCTCTTTGTATGTGACGCGCCAAACCTTGTTCACCCATATGAGTACCCGTGAAAACACACAAGCCATGGCCGACGATTTGTTTGAAGCCGTCACCAGTGGCAAGGTCAAGATCCATATTGACCAGACCTATCCCTTGGAAAAAATTGCGCAAGCGCATATGGATCTAGAAGCCCGTAAGACTACGGGTTGCACGATCATTACGTTGTAATCAACTACCTCGACGTACTCTCAATATTTCATCCAATATCAAGCAGGCAGCGCCCAAAGTAATGGCGCTGTCTGCAAGATTGAATGCGGGAAAGTGGATACCTGCGTAGTGAAAGTCTAAGAAATCGACCACGTAGCCATATATCACGCGGTCGATCACATTGCCCACGGCGCCACCCAATACGCATGCCAGGGCGAATCCAAATAATTTTTGTTGCGCATGTTGTTTGAGCATCCAAATGATGGCGATCGCAGCGATCGCGCCTAAGCCCGTAAACAACCAGCGTTGCCATCCACCTGC
>DDYJ01000023.1:0-5044 GCA_002347905.1 Comamonadaceae bacterium UBA2237
GAGACGCCTTTGAGCACCAAGATCACATGGTTATAAATGACCTCGATGCCATTGACATTGAGCACGATATTGGAAGTTGTCATAGCTTGGCCCCAAGGTGGCGCTCACGCGCCACCTGATTGATTAAGACTGGCAGTCCGCAGGATTGCGGCGCGTCATCTTTTTATCTGAGAGATATTTTTCAGCGCCTGCTTTCACCATAGGCTTCAAGATTTGCTCGTCGGCTTGGTACCAATCAGAATTCATATTCCACTTGGCACCGTCCCAGGTTTGCACACGCGCCCAGCTAGAACCCATGTGGTCGGCACAGCTTGTAGAGATAGGGCGCATCACGCCTGCCAAGCCCAAAGCATCTAAGCGCTTTTGGTCCAAAGCCAAGTTTTCTAAACCCCAACGCACTTGCTCGCCCGTCATGACCTTGCCCTTTCCAAAACGCTCTTGGGCACGACGCACCGCTTCAACACCTAACACTTGAATGATGACGCCACGTGTATAGAGAACGGATCCAACTTCGTCTTTAGGTCCAGTACCTTGTCCTTTGTCGTGCACATACTTCAAGATGTCTTGGATCACTTTGGGCTGTGTACCCGATGTATTCAAAGCTAATGCGTTGTAGCCTTTAGCGCCTTCACCCACATCACGTGTATCGGGCTCAGCACCTGCCCACCACACGCCATACATTTTGTCGCGTGGATAACCGGTAGCTTGTGCTTCTTTCAATGCGGTGGAATTCATCACCCCCCAGCCCCACAGCAACACATAGTCAGGACGGCTTTGGCGTACTTGTAACCATGCGGCTTTTTGTTCGACACCAGGCGCTGTCACTGGGATCATTTGCAACTCAAAGCCGTGCATGCGTGAACGCTCTTGCAACAGAGGTATAGGCTCTTTGCCGAATGGGCTGTCGTGGTAGACCAATGCGATTTTTTTGCCCTTGAGATTGTCTAAACCACCAGCCCCTTTACCAATGTGTTGGATCAGGATGTCTGCACCAGTCCAGTAGTGCCCCATCAAAGGGAAATTCCATTTAAACGCTAAGCCATCTTGCGCAACAGACAGTCCGTATCCCAAAGTCAGCAAAGGCACTTTGTCGGCAGGGGCCTTTTCAGTCAGCGCGAAAGTGATACCAGTGGACTGCGGGTCAAACAAAGAGACACCGGGGCGGCTCTTGAGGCGTTCATAGCATTCAACACCGCGGTCCGTTGCGTAACCCGTTTCACACTCTTCATAGGTTAACTTGACGCCGTTGATACCGCCATCACGTGCATTGATCATCTTGATGTAGTCTTGCTTGCCATTCGCCCATGGCACACCGTTCGGAGCATAAGGCCCTGTGCGGTATGACAGCAGCGGGAAGAACTGCTCTTTGGCTTGCGCCCAAGCAGAACCTGTGGTGGCACTGAGTGCGGCGACCGTTACGGTAGCGGCCATCATTAATTTACTGAGTTTCATACGATCTATCTCCTGTTAAATGTTTTAAAAGCGCGGGACGAAAAAATGGGTACGTACTAGTGCGGGAAAGGCCAGAGGCGAAGTTTTTGTTTACCAGTCGCCCACAGTTTGGCAAGACCATGCGGCTCAACAATCAAGAACCAGACGATCAGTCCGCCAAAGATCATGAGCTCTGCATGGGATGCAGCAGCTGTAGAGGCTTCGAAACCAAACAAGTTTGCAAACCAAGGCAAAAACCGGTTGAGTGCAATTGGCAGAACAACAATAAAAGCCGCGCCTAAAAAGCCACCGGCAATAGAGCCCAAACCGCCAATAATCACCATAAACAAAAGCCTAAATGAGAAGTCTACCGAGAAAGCGGCGGGCTCCCAAGCACTCAGGTAAATGAAAGCCCACAAGGCACCGGCCACTCCCACAATGAAGGAGCTCACAGCAAATGCAGTGAGCTTTGCATACATAGGACGAATACCAATGACGGCGGCGGCGACGTCCATATCGCGAATGGCCATCCATTCACGTCCGATAGCGCCGCGCACTAAGTTTTTGGCCATCAACACGATAGGAATGAGTACGCATAAGCAAAACAAATACTTGCTTTCTGCACTCTCAATCGGCAAGCCAAAGGCTTGCAAGTTGTTCACTGAGATGGAGCCCGAGGGCGAATCTAGCGTAAACCAACTGATGCGCAAGAACATCCAGTCAGAGAAGAATTGCGCCGCCAAAGTAGCCACCGCCAAATACAACCCTTTGACGCGCAAACTCGGCAAGCCAAACAATATGCCAAATGCAGTGGCACATAAGCCACCCATGATGAGCGCCACCACCAATGGCAACCCAGGCAAGCGCATAAAGAAGTTGTAGGCGCCATAAGCACCGACGGCCATAAAGGCACCCGAGCCCAGCGAGATTTGTCCGCAATACCCCACCAAAACATTCACTCCCACGGCGGCCAGTGACATGATGACAAATGGAATCAAAATTGCACGAAACATATAGTCGCTTGCCAACATGGGAACGACTACAAAAGCAAATAAAGCCATCAACGCAATTGCCCATCGGTCTTGCGCAATGGGAAAGATTTGCTGATCAGCCCGGTAGCTGGTTTTAAATTGACCGTTTTCTCTGTAAAACATTCTTTACTTTCGAGCAAATTTCAATGCGTTAGACGCGGTCGATGATTTTTTCACCGTAGAGGCCTTGAGGTCTAAACAATAAGAATACGAGCGCCAGCACGTAAGCAAACCAAATTTCGATACCGCCGCCAACGAACGGTCCTAAATAGACCTCTGACAATTTTTCTCCTACCCCAATGATTAAGCCGCCAATGATGGCACCAGGAACCGATGTCAGTCCGCCCAAAATCACCACAGGCAGTGCGCGTAAAGCGACGGTGGTTAAAGAGAACTGCACACCCAGCTTGCTTCCCCAAATCATGCCCGCGACCAAAGCCACCACACCAGCGACACACCACACAATGACCCAAATTCGGTTAAGTGGAATACCAATCGATTGCGCCGCTTGGTGATCATCTGCAACTGCGCGTAGCGCACGACCGGTAGATGTTTTTTGGAAAAAAACACTCAGTGAAGCGACCAGTGCAGCAGCAATGGCGGCTGCAATGACGTCCTCTTTGTTCACCAAAACACCGCCCTCAAATAATGAGCTCAGCACAAAAATAGGCTCTTTAGGCATGCCAATATCGATTTTGTAAATATCACTGCCAAATATCGATTGACCGAGGCCTTCCATGAAATAGGTAATACCCAAAGTTGCCATCAATAAAGTTGCGCCTTCTTGGTTCACCAAATGGCGTAATACCAAGCGCTCAATGGCCCACGCAACTGCAAACATCACTACAGCTGCCATCACAAATGCAATCAAATTACTCAACAACAAACTGTTGATATCCAGCCACAGCGGCATCCATTCTGAAAAACGCGCCATCGCCAAAGCAGCAAACAACACCATCGCACCTTGGGCGAAATTGAAAACGCCCGAAGCCTTGAAAATCAAGACAAAACCTAAGGCCACCAAGGAATACAACATACCGGCCATCAAGCCGCCGAGCAAGGTTTCTAAAAAAAATGCCATTCTGTTGTCCTTTGTACCTGTCAGTGTGCGGTGCCCAAATAGGCTTGGATCACATCTGGGTTGTTGCGCACCTCATCGGGCATGCCATCACCAATTTTTTTACCGTAGTCCAACACCACCACGCGGTCGGAGATATCCATCACCACGCCCATATCGTGTTCGATCAACACAATCGTGGTGCCGAATTCGTCATTCACATCCAAAATAAAGCGACACATGTCTTGCTTTTCTTCGACATTCATACCAGCCATGGGTTCATCTAACAACAACACCTGCGGTTCAAGCGCCAGTGCGCGCCCCAAGTCCACACGCTTTTGCAAACCGTAAGGCAGTTGGCCAACTGGTGTTTTGCGATGCGCTTGGATTTCAAGAAAGTCGATGATGTGCTCGACTTTTTCGCGGTGAGCGATTTCTTCTTTTTCAGCAGGCCCGATACGCAAGGCCTGTAAAAACAGATTGCTCTGCATGCGCAAGTTGCGGCCCGTCATGATGTTTTCTAAAACACTCATACCTTTAAACAATGCCAAGTTTTGGAAGGTGCGCGCGATTCCCATTTTGGCAACGGCATGGCTGTCCATGTGGTCAAAGGTTTGTCCACGAAAAGTGATCGTGCCTTCTTGTGGCGTGTAAACACCATTGATGCAATTGAGCATCGAGCTCTTACCGGCACCGTTAGGACCGATGATGGCGCGCACTTCATGTTCACGCACATTGAAAGAAATATCGGTGAGTGCTTTCACACCCCCAAAGCGCAGACTGATGTTTTCGATGTCGAGAATGACATCTCCTATTTTTTTACTCATGCCGCCTGCCCTACCGGTGCAAAGGTTTGTGTGTCCAAGATGCGCAAGGTGGCACTGACACTGCCTGTGCGTCCGTCTTCAAATTTCACTTGGGTTTCGATATATTGCTCCGCGGCTCCGCCATACAGCGCATCGATCAAAACGTTGTATTTTTCAGCGATGAATCCACGGCGCACTTTGTTGGTTCTGGTGAGTTCGCCGTCGTCTGCGTCGAGTTCTTTGTGCAGGACTAAAAAGCGGCTTATCTGGCTACCTGCCAACAAAGCATCTTGGGCCAAATCCGCATTCACAGACTCCACGCATTCTTTGATGAGTTGGTACACCTCTGTCTTTTGTGCCAAATCGGTGTAACCCGCGTAGGGCAAGTTGCGACGCTCGGCCCAGTTTCCGACGGCATCAAAATCAATATTGACCATCACGCATACTTTGTCGCGTTGATCACCATAGGCAACGACCTCTTTGATGTGCTGGAAAAACTTGAGTTTGTTCTCCACATACTTCGGCGCAAACATGGCGCCATCGTTGCTACCGCCACGAATACGGCCCACGTCTTTCACGCGGTCAATAATTTTCAAATGGCCGTTAGCATCTAGAAAGCCTGCATCACTGGTGTGGTACCAACCATCGGCTGTTAACACCTCTGCTGTGGCCGTTGGGTTTTTATAGTATTCCTTCAACAAGCCTTTGGACTTCACCAA
>DDYJ01000023.1:5097-5702 GCA_002347905.1 Comamonadaceae bacterium UBA2237
CGGAATAAATCTGGGCCAATCGCCTCACCCGCTGTGTAAGCGACACGCACACGGCTAAAACCCAAGGTGTTACGCAACGGGCCATAGACAAATAAATTACCAAACGCCAACAATAGGCTTGGCACCAAGCCAACCGATTGCCCATCCATCTTGGCAGGACCATATTTGCGTGCAACATCCATGAAGTAATGGAACATGCCGCGCTTCAAACTGCTCGCATCTTCCATGCGGATCATCACGCTGGTGAGCAAGCCTTCGAACACGCGGGGTGGTGCGAAGTAATAGGTCGGACCGATCTCTTTCAGATCGATCATCACAGTCGCGGCAGATTCAGGGCAGTTCACTACATAACCACACACCAACCACTGCGCGTAACTAAAAATGTTTTGGCCAATCCATGCGGGCGGCAAATAGGCCAACACATCTTCATTGTGTGTCAGGCGGTCAAAGTTGGCACCCGCTTGGGCACGGTTGATCAAGGAGTTATGGGTATGCACCACGCCTTTGGGGTTTCCTGTTGTGCCCGATGTAAAAAACATCGCAGCGACATCGTCTGCATGGCCTTTGTCAACTTCTTGCTGATAAAAGTCAGGGTGTTGTTTAGC
>DDYJ01000095.1 GCA_002347905.1 Comamonadaceae bacterium UBA2237
GTTGATTCTTTTGGTCAACTGGGTCGTTGCAAAGTAAAGAAGGAAGAAAAAAATGAGTAACACCTCACACGGCACCACGCCTTACTACTATGTGCCTGCACCCTCGCGCCACCCTGCGATGGCAGCCTTAGGTTTGTTCTTTGTGATCTTGGGCGCAGGCCAATGGATCAACGGTGCTGATTGGGGGAAGTATTCTTTGCTCTTTGGTTTGGCATTTTGGTTGTTTGTGCTCTATCAGTGGTTTGGTGACACCATCTCTGAAAGCGAAGGCGGACAATTTAGTCACAAAGTTGATCTGTCTTTCCGTTGGAGCATGAGTTGGTTCATCTTTTCTGAAGTCATGTTCTTCGGTGCTTTCTTCTCTGCCCTTTGGTGGGCGCGTTCCCATTCGGTTCCCATGTTGGGCAACTTAGAAAACGCGTTGCTTTGGCCAGACTTTAAGGCGGCTTGGCCAAGTGTGGTGGCTGGTGCCACTGCCTCCCCTGCCGGCATCATCGAGCCTTTCCAAGTCATGACCCCATTCTGGTTGCCCACCATCAACACTGCTTTGTTGTTGAGCTCCGGCGTAACCTTGACCATTGCGCACCATGCTTTGATTGAAAACAAGCGTGAGACCACAATCAAGTTCATGTGGCTCACCGTTGCTTTAGGTGTTATCTTTTTGTTGGTGCAAGGTTATGAGTACAGCCATGCATACAGCGAAATGAACCTCAAACTCAGCTCTGGTGTTTACGGATCTACTTTCTTCATGCTTACGGGCTTCCACGGTTTCCACGTGTTCTTGGGTATGTTGATGTTGTTGATCATTACCCTGCGTTTACAAAAAGGCCATTTCACTGCAGACAAACACTTCGGTTTTGAAGGCGCTGCTTGGTATTGGCACTTCGTGGACGTGGTGTGGTTAGGCCTCTATATCTTGGTGTACTGGATGTAATACACGCATGCAAAGCGAACAAAGGCCGCGTGTGCGGCCTTTGCTTTTTGTAGAGTCACCCTTGGTTTTGTAATAGGCCTTAAAAAATTTATTGACCTGCTGCAATGCCTGTTGGATGTATGTAGCCAAGCTGCCAAGCAATCAATACGCAAATGAATAGAAAGATAGAGATGCCTACCCTCAGCCCTAAGGCTTTCACCATGTTTTTGGATCTGGGCTGATCACTGGGTCCCGCGCGCATCATGAAAATGAGCGCAGAGGCCAAACTGCCCAAGATGGCTAAAAATGCAAGTGCAACAATGAATTTCATAAACGCCATTATCTCTGACGCGCGCCGACGCTCTTTGCTGGTCGCAACCATGGCCACTGTATTGGGTGTGGCTTTGACCGTGCGTTTAGGCATGTGGCAACTGTCGCGTGGTCACGAAAAAGAGGCGATGCATGCCACGATTCTTGCGCGCCAAGCGTTGCCGGCGTTAGACACGGTTGCTGTTTTAAAAGATAAGACTGTGTTCACACAATTGCATCAAAGCGTGCGTCTTGAAGGTCAGTGGTTGCCGCAGTTCACGGTGTATTTAGAAAACCGTCCCATGCAAGGCCGTTCAGGTTTTATTGTGTTGACCCCATTGCAATTGGATAAGCACACAACCGTGTTGGTGCAGCGTGGATGGATACCGCGCCACCAACAAGACCGCACTTTATTGGCGCCTATCGAGACACCGCAAGGTCAAGTGCATGTGAAGGGCCGTATTGCTTTGGGGCCGTCTGAAGTGATGGACTTGGGTGGTAAGACTAGCTCAACAGCAGATACAACAACAGCACAGTCTGCAAGGCAATCGTCTATTAGGCAAAATCTCAACCTCATTGACTACAGCCATGAAACTGGCCTCTCAGTGGTAGGCACTGTTTTACAAACCGATGCTGATGCAGAGGGCTTACAACGCAATTGGCCAGAGATCACTGCTGGCGTCGAAAAACACTGGGGATATGCCTTTCAGTGGTTTGCATTAGCTGTTGTGCAGTTACTGCTGTATTTTTGGTACCAATGGATCAAGCCCTATCGCCATGCAAGATAAAAAATCACCTGATACATCGCATCCACTTGGCATGACCGTCTATGACCTGCCATTGCCCGCAGAGGTAGCGCAAGCAGATTCCAAGCGCACCAGCATGGGACGCTTCAATATGCTGCTGGTCTTACTGGCTTGTGCGGCGCCAGTTGTGGCTTCTTACATCACGTATTACTGGGTGCGGCCAGAGGCACGTCGCAACTTTGGTGAATTGATTCAGCCTACACGCGCTATCCCATCGATAGAGGTCGAGCGATTGGATGGCAACAAGATAAAACTGACTGATCTCAAAGGCCAGTGGTTGTTGGTAAGCGTTTCAGGCGCAGCATGCGACGCAGCGTGTCAGCAACACTTGTATTTACAGCGACAAATTTTGGTGGGTTTAGGTAAAGAGCGTCCACGCACAGAATGGGTGTGGTTGGTCAATGACAAAGCCGAAGTACCCAATACCTTGTTACCCGCTTTAGAAGAAGCCACTGTTTTGCGCATAGACCCCAAAGCCCTCGCGCAATGGTTGCAGCCCGAAGCTAACAAGAAGCTAGAAGACCACTTGTACATGGTGGACCCCATGGGTGAATGGATGATGCGTTTTCCTGCACAACTCAATACAGAAGGGGCATTGAAAGCCAAACGCGATATGGAACGTTTGTTGCGGGCTTCCGCTTCATGGGATTTACCTGGTCGATGAACTCTCTATATAACTTCGCGCCGACTCTGCACCTGTTGATCATGGGTGCCTTGGTGGCTTCCGTTCCTTTGGGTTGGATGTGGTTGCGTCAGTCCTCTGCACCCACATCGCAGCGGGTGAAGTGGTTCACGCAACTGACCCTTTTCATCACTTTTGATTTGGTATTGTTCGGTGCATTCACGCGTTTGACGGATTCAGGCTTAGGTTGCCCCGATTGGCCGGGTTGTTATGGATTTGCAAGCCCAGTTGGTGCTGTCAGCGCTATAGACGCAGCACAAACGGCTATGCCTACAGGACCGGTAACGCACCAAAAAGCTTGGATAGAAATGGTGCACCGCTATATGGCAATGGGCGTTGGCGGATGTATTTTGACGCTCGCATGGTTTGCCTGGTCACAGCGGAATGAAGGCTCGAAGATCAAATTACCCATGCTTACTTTGCTATGGGTGTGTGTGCAAGGTGCATTTGGCGCGCTCACTGTCACCATGAAGTTATTTCCCGCCATCGTTACTTTGCATTTGCTCGGCGGCTTGGTGCTATTGGCCTTGTTAACAGTTCAAATCTATCAGCAACGACTAGTTGCAGCGATTGAACTCCCTGCGGGGCTGTATGGGAGTGCATGGGTTTGCGCTGCCATACTCCTGTTTCAAATCCTCTCTGGTGGTTGGGTGAGCACCAATTACGCCGTCTTGGCATGCAACACCTTTCCCCAATGCCAAAACAGTTGGTGGCCAGAGATGGACTTTGTAAATGGCTTCACGATATGGCGGCCATTAGGTCTCAATGCATTGGGAGAGACCTTGACCTTTGAAGCACTCACTGCGATTCATTATGTGCATCGTTTGAGTGCTTACGTGGTTTTCATCGCATTGGGTGCTTTGGCTTGGCGGTTGCTGTCGCTACGCCATGCCGAGCACATTGCAAAGGTCTTAGGTGTTTTGTTGCTTTTGCAGCTTTTAACAGGACTCTCTAACGTTGTGTTGGATTGGCCACTATTCGCCGCTGTGCTCCACACCGGCGGCGCTGCTGCGCTTTTCATCACCATGGTGTGGTTGCTGTGCGTAGCGCGTAAACTGAAAACTGTATGACTGACAACTTCTCTCTCATGACCCGCTTGCGCCAATTCAATGCGCTTACCAAGCCGCGGGTCATTCAATTAATTGTGTTTTGTGCCTTAATTGGCATGGTGCTTGCCGTACCAGGTGTTCCCACTTGGGATGAAGTGCAACTGGGACTGTGGTCTTGCGTGGGTATTTGGTTTGTAGCGGGTGCTGCTGCAGCCTTCAACTGCATTGTGGAAAAGAAGATTGATGCGGTCATGAAGCGCACTGCATGGCGTCCTACTGCAAAAGGCGAGTTGTCTGACACAGAGACCTTGATTTTTTCTGGACTGATGTGTGCTTTTGGTTCTTGGCTTTTATACGTGTGGGTGAACCCACTCACCATGTGGTTGACCTTCGCCACGTTTGTGGGCTATGCAGTCATCTACACCGTCATCCTCAAGCCTTTGACGCCACAAAATATTGTGATTGGTGGCGCATCAGGCGCTATGCCGCCGGTGCTGGGTTGGGCTGCCATGACGGGTGATGTAGGACCGGAAGCTCTAATCTTGTTTTTGATTATTTTCTTATGGACACCGCCGCATTTCTGGGCGCTTGCGCTTTACCGCGTCGAGGATTACCGCAAATCGGGATTGCCCATGTTGCCCGTGACCCATGGCAATCAATTCACCCGTTTGCAAATATTGCTCTACACCATCGTTTTACTGGCTGCATGTTTGATGCCTTTTGTCTACCGCATGAGCGGTTGGTTTTATTTGGTTGCAGCAGTTATTTTGAGTCTTGGCTTTTGTGGCTATGGCTGGGCTTTGTGGCGCAATTATTCCGATGCATTGGCGCGTAAAACATTTCGTTTTTCACTGATCCATTTGAGTGTTTTGTTTGCGGCCTTATTGATAGACCACTATTTATTATGAACTTCCAACGTCAACGTCGTCTCTTTGCTGGCACAGCAGTTTGCGTTGCCCTTTGCAGTTTGGCTTTAGTCACTGCGTGCAGCCCAGACAAGCCCAAATTTAATGCCATCGATGTCACGGGCGCTAACTACGCTAAGGCCTTTGCGCTAAAAGAACATACAGGCCAAGAGCGCAAGTTGACGGATTTCAAAGGCAAAGTGGTGGTGGTATTTTTTGGTTACACCCAATGTCCAGATGTATGCCCCACCACAATGACAGAGTTGGTAGAAGTTAAACGCTTATTGGGAGTCAACGGCGATAAGTTGCAAGCCGTGTTCATCACGGTAGACCCAGCGCGCGATACAGCCGAGTTGCTCAATGCCTATGTCACCAACTTTGACCCTAGTTTTGTGGCCTTGATTCCCACGCCAGAACAGTTAGTAGAGGTAGCCAAAGAATTCAAGATTTACTACAAGAAGGTAGACGGCAAAACCCCCACGAGCTACACCATGGAACATTCCGCCGGTAGTTATATCTTTGATGGCCAAGGCCAAGTGCGCTTATTCAGCCGTTATGGCAGCGGCGCGCAAGCGATTGCGCAAGACATCGCTGTCTTGCTCAAGCCTTAGGCGTACTCGGCGAGAGCTGCCTTCATCTTTTTCATGGCGGCAACTTCGATTTGACGGATGCGCTCTGCGCTCACACCGTACTCCGCTGCGAGTTCATGCAGCGTCATACCGCCAGATCCATCGTCTTGCACTTTGAGCCAACGCTCTTCGACCACGCGACGGCTGCGTTCGTCGAGCACTTCCAGAGCGGCTGCAATGCCGTCAGACGCTAAGACATCGCGTTGGTGGGCGGCCATCATGACCGTGGGTTCGTGGTTGGTATCGCTCAAGTAAGTGATGGGGCCAAAAGCCTCTTCGCCTTCGTCATTCGGTGTGGGGTCCAGCATGACATCGCCGCCGGACATACGCATTTCCATCTCCAGCACTTCTTCCGGTTTGACCTTGAGTTGCTTGGCAACGGCGTCTACCTCTTGCGGGTTGAGCGTGCTGCGGTGCATGTCGGAGTCACTGGCGTCTGCATCAGCTTTGAAGCCTTGCTTCATCGAGCGCAAATTGAAGAACAGTTTGCGCTGGGCTTTAGTGGTGGCCACCTTGACCATGCGCCAGTTTTTCAAAATGTATTCATGGATTTCGGCTTTGATCCAGTGCATGGCATAGCTCACCAAGCGCACCCCTTGGTCAGGGTCAAAGCGTTTGACGGCTTTCATTAATCCGATATTGCCTTCTTGGATCAGGTCGCCATGGGGCAAGCCATAGCCTAAATATTGGCGAGAAATTGACACCACCAAACGTAAGTGAGAGAGCACTAACTTACCGGCAGCCTCAAGGTCATTCTCGTCTCTGAGTTTTCTGGCGAACGCCTGCTCTTGCTCTAAGGTGAGCATGGGCATACGGTTGGTAGCCGAGATATACGCGTCTAAATTGCCAAGTGATGGGACCAAGGCCCAAGGGTTGGCAACAGCAAGAGTGGAGCTAGTTAAAGTGGTCATTTGTAGTCCTTTCGGGTACTTATCGGCATTTTAGCACTCTCTTGCAAAGAGTGCTAATTTTGTTTTTTGCGGCCAAATCAGCGCCCTGGCAGAGCTAATTTAGGGCGTTACTGCAGTAAGGCTTCGGCAAATTCCTGGGCGTTAAACGTCTCCAGGTCCTCCAAGGCTTCGCCCACCCCGATGAAATAAACCGGAACCACACTGGCGCCAGAGGCGGCGCGAGACTGTCCCCAAAGCGCGATTGCTGCCAAAACCCCACCCTTGGCTGTGCCGTCCAACTTGGTTACCACCAATCCGGTTAACCCCAAGGCTTCGTCGAATGCTTTGACTTGCGCCAGCGCGTTTTGTCCCGTATTGCCATCGATCACAAGTAACACCTCATGGGGAGCCGTGGTGTCTGCCTTTTGCACGACGCGCTTGATTTTTTTCAACTCTTCCATCAAGTGCAGTTGGGTTGGCAGACGTCCGGCAGTGTCTACCAGCACTACGTCCTTGCCACGCGCTTTGCCAGCGGAGACAGCATCAAAGCTCACGGCCGCAGGGTCACCCCCCGCTTGCGAGACGATATCCACTGAATTACGAGTAGCCCAAACGCCTAATTGCTCTTTGGCAGCCGCACGAAAGGTATCCGCCGCCGCAAGCAAGACCGAAGCACCACTCTCGCTCAAATGGCGGGTGAGTTTGCCTATGGACGTGGTTTTGCCGGCACCGTTCACACCGGCCACCATGATGACGGTTGGGACATGTTCACCGACGGTCAATGTTTTTTGTAAGGGGCTTAGTAATTGGGTGATGGCTTGTGCCAATAACGCTTTAACGGCAGAGGGGTCAGTGGTCGAAGCGTCTTTGACGCGCTGCTTTAAGTCTTTCAGCAGATATTCGGTGGCGGCGACGCCGGTGTCGGCCATCAGCAGGGCTGATTCAAGCTCCTCATACAGCGCATCGTCGATACGCGTTCCAGTGAACACACTGCTAATGGTTTGGCCTGTGCGTTGCAGACCTTTACCCAAGCGCTGTATCCAACTCTGGCGCGTCTGAACTGTAGCTAGTTGAGACTCAGCATTGGTGGGTTCTTGCGGGGATTTCTTCTTAAAAAAACTAAACATGTGCAGGGTTTCTAGAATCAAGCATTCTATGAAACACTTTGCGCGTCCCATTGCTTTGAAAGACAAGCCTTTCACTTTGCATAAAGATAAGCCTGCCACTGTGCACAAGGGGGCAGGTGAGGTGCGCATCATCGGTGGGCAATGGCGTCGAACCAAATTACCCGTAGCCAACAAATCAGGCTTAAGACCTACGCCAGACCGTGTACGCGAGACCTTGTTCAATTGGTTGGGACAGTCTCTGCTTGGATGGAAATGCGCAGATATCTTTGCGGGTACGGGTGCTTTGGGCCTAGAGGCGGCATCCCGCGAAGCCAGTGCTGTTCAACTCTGCGAGCAGGACGCTGTGTTGGTGGCGCAACTGCAATCGCATATTGACCGTCTAAAAGCTTCCGCTGTGCAAGTTCAGCGAACCGACGGTGTCTCGTGGATTGCCAGACAAGCGCCGCAAAGCTTAGATTTGGTTTTTATCGATCCGCCTTTTGAGAGCCATTTGTTTGAACCTGCGCTCAAAGCCGCCGCCCAAAGTGTCAAGCAAGATGCTTGGATCTATTTGGAAGCCCCCCAGAAATGGAGCGACGATGACTTATCGGTGCTTGGCTTGCAAACTTATAGATATTTGAAAGCTGGCAATGTCCATGCCCACTTGTTGCAGCGAATTGCATAATCGACAACGTAAGCATAAGAAATTACAGGAGCCACTATGTCTGAACCCGTGATTGCCATCTATCCTGGCACTTTTGATCCCATAACTTTAGGGCATGAAGACATCGTGGCGCGCGCTGCAAAATTATTCGATATCGTGATTGTTGCGGTGGCTGCTGCCCACCATAAAAAAACCTTGTTTCCCCTGGATGACCGTTTATCTATGGCGCGGGAGGTACTGAAAAACAACCCTAAAGTGAAAGTCATGCCGTTTGACGGCTTGATGCGTGACTTTGTCAAAGAACAGCANNGCAGGCATGAACCGTCAATTGATGCCCGACGTGGAAACCGTGTTTCTAACGCCCAGCGCACCCTACCAATTTATCTCCAGCACTTTTGTGCGAGAAATTGCTTTGCTTGGCGGCGAAGGCGATGGCAATAACTTGGTGTCGCCAGCTGTCTATCAAAAACTCATGGACTTAAAAGCCACCAACGTATCCGCAAAAAAATGACCGACTTTTTATTGATTCGCCATGGAGAAACCAATTGGAACCGCGAACTGCGTTTTCAGGGGCGGATTGATATACCCTTGAATGACATGGGCCACTTACAAGCCCAGCGCTTAAAAAAACGCTTTGCGCAAACCTTAGAGGACTGGCGCGCAGACAAACGCGAAATCCACAGTGTTGTCAGCAGTGTTTTGCAGCGTGCCCATCAAACTGCCCAACCGGTTGCAGAACTTTTAGGTTTTGAGCCTGTTTTGGATCATGGCTTGCAAGAGCAGTGCTACGGGATTTTTGAAGGATTGACCGCGCAAGAAATCAAGCTCAAATATCCTGAAGCATGGGCCCAATGGTTGGCATTCGATTCACAGGTGGCCGTGGAAGGCGCAGAGAGCGCGCAAGTTTTCCATGACCGCGTGATGCAGACGATGAATGAATTAGCTGCTCAGTATGTGGATGGCCATGTGGTGGTTGTTAC
>DDYJ01000124.1:0-1956 GCA_002347905.1 Comamonadaceae bacterium UBA2237
AACACGGGCATGGCGCCGACGATCAAAGGCAATTCTGGGTTAGGCCGCTTGAATTCAAAACGGACCGTGCGGGTGTCTATGGCACTTACTCTTTCCACTTCGGCATACAAGGTTCGAAATTGCGGCGCTGCTTCTTTGCTCACCAAGGTTTCGAACGAATGCTTGACGTCTTGGGCTGTTACCGGGTCATTGTTGTTAAAACGCGCGTTGGGGCGAATCTTAAAAATCGCCGAACGTCTGTCGGTAGCCACGTACACGTCTTCTGCCAACAAGCCATATGCGGTGGTGGGTTCGTCCATCGTACCCACCAACAACGATTCAAACACCAACTGCCCCAATCCTGGAGCCGACGTGCCTTTGAGGGTGAAAGGGTTGAACTTGTCAAAGCTCGTGACCCGCGATGGCGGCACCAACACCAACTCGCCCCCTTTAGGTGCTTGGGGGTTGACATAGTCAAAAAATTTGAAGTTGGCAGGGTATTTGATGTCCCCAAATTGCGCGTAGGCATGGGCCGCCCAGCACGACGGGAGCCACATAAAAGCCAGAAAAATAACAAAACCACGCATGCGACAATTCTGCAAGATTTTTTTGGAGTCAATCCGTGGGTACAAAAACTGGCTTTCTGTCTGGAAAAAAACTGCTCATCACCGGCGTTTTATCAAACCGCTCTATCGCATATGGCATCGCCAAAGCTTGCCATGACCAAGGCGCTGAACTCGCTTTTAGCTACGTCGGCGAGCGTTTCAAAGAGCGCATCACCGAATTCGCCGCTGATTTCGGCTCTACCTTGATATTTGACTGCGACGTCGCCAACGACCAACAAATCGACCAGTTATTCAAAGACTTGAGCCAGCACTGGCCCACTTTTGATGGCTTTGTCCACAGCATCGGGTTCGCCCCCAAAGAGGCGATTGCTGGTGATTTCTTAGATGGACTTTCGCGCGAAGCCTTCCAAATCGCCCACGATATCAGCGCTTATAGCTTTCCTGCTATGGCCAAGGCGGCTCTGCCATACCTCAACGACAAATCTGCCGTGTTGACCCTGACTTATCTAGGCGCAATTCGCACCGTACCTAACTACAACACCATGGGATTGGCCAAAGCGTCCCTAGAAGCCTCGGTGCGCTACTTGGCGGAGTCGCTGGGCAGCAAAAACCGCGGATTGCGTGCCAACGGCATCAGCGCAGGCCCGATCAAAACCTTGGCCGCGAGTGGCATCAAAGGGTTTGGCAAGATTTTGAGTGTGGTGGCGGAGGCCTCGCCCATCCGTCGCAACGTCACCATCGAAGATGTGGGCAATGTGGCAGCGTTCATGATGAGTGATTTGGCCGCCGGTGTAACCGCTGAAATTACCTACGTGGATGGCGGATTCAGCCAAGTGGTAGGTGGCATCGCAGAGCCCATTTGATACAACTATCACCTCAAAGCTTGGGATGCTGCGTCAAGATCTTTGAGGTCTAGTTCAACAATCGGGGCTTGTTACACCTTCACGCAATCTGCAAAGTAGCGTTTCACCCCGTCTTCGCCTACTTCTTCCACCATACCGTGGATGTCGGTCTCAAAGCCAGGGCACTGCAGATTGAATTCGCGGGCGAACTTTAAATAGTCCACGATCTTTTTGTTGAACACTTCGCCAGGAACCAGCAAAGGAATTCCGGGTGGATAAGGCGTTAACAAACTGGTGGTGATGCGCCCCTCCAAAGCGTCGACGGACACACGTTCTGTGTTGCGTCGCGCGATTTGCGCATAGGCATCACTTGGCTTCATGGCGGGCGTAAGGTCGCTCAAATACATGTCCGTTGTCAAACGTGCAATGTCGTATTTGGCGTAAAGCGTGTGCACATGCTGGCAAAGGTCCCGCAAGCCCATGCGTTCATACTTTTTATGCTTTTGGCAGAACTCCGGCAAGATACGCCACATCGGTTGGTTGCGGTCGTAGTCGTCTTTGAACTGCTG
>DDYJ01000124.1:2001-13133 GCA_002347905.1 Comamonadaceae bacterium UBA2237
AAGCTGTAGAGACCAGTCTTTTCCACAATCACACCGTGCTCGGCTAAAAACTTGGTCACGATGCTGGCGGGAATACCGGCGTTGTCAAACTTGCCATTCAAATCCAATCCAGGGGTCACGATGGTCGCTTTAATTGGGTCAAGCATGTTGAAGCCATCGGCCAAATTCCCAAAGCCATGCCATTTAGACGTCTTACCACTTCCTTTGATGATCCAGTCGTTGGATCGTCCAACACCGTCATCGACCAAGGCATCAGGCCCCCACACCTTAAACCACCAATCTTTTCCGTACTCTTCATCCACCTTGCGCATGGCGCGTCTGAAGTCAATCGCCTCGGCAATGCTTTCCTCTACCAAAGCAGTGCCACCGGGGGGCTCCATCATGGCAGCAGCCACATCGCAACTGGCAATGATGCTGTATTGCGGACTGGTGCTGGTATGCATCAAATAGGCCTCATTGAACAAATGCCTGTCGAGCTTGTTCTTTTGCGAGTCTTGCACCAATACATGGCTGGCCTGGCTGATACCAGCCAATAATTTGTGAATTGACTGCGTCGAATAAACCATCGAGTGCATAGGACGCGCACGCTTTTTACCCATAGCATGGTACGCGCCGTAAAAAGGATGGAAAGCCGCATGGGGCAGCCAAGCCTCGTCAAAATGCAAGTTGGGAATGTAGCCATCCAGCAATTGTTTGATAGTCTCGGTGTTGTAGAGCACACCGTCATAGGTGGACTGGGTAATCGTCAACATGCGTGGAATCGCTTTTTGGGGATCCGCCCCCTTCAAAAGCGGGTTTGCCTTGATCTTGGCTTGTATTGCTTCTGGCTCAAATTCGCTTTGCGGAATTGGTCCAATGATGCCGTAGTGATTGCGCGTAGGCTTTAAAAATACGGGCACAGCACCTGTCATGATGATGGCATGTAAGACAGACTTATGGCAGTTACGGTCGACGACCACAATATCATCAGGCGCGACGGTATGGTGCCAAACCATTTTGTTAGATGTACTGGTGCCGTTGGTCACAAAGAAGCAATGGTCCGCATTAAAAATGCGCGCCGCATTGCGCTCGCTCTCGCCGATCGCTCCGTTGTGGTCGAGCAGTTGACCTAGTTCTTCCACCGCATTACACACGTCAGCACGTAACATGTTTTCACCATAAAACTGGTGGTACATCTGGCCAACAGGACTCTTCAAGAAAGCCACGCCACCAGAGTGACCTGGGCAATGCCATGAGTAAGAGCCATCTTCTGCATAGTCCAACAAAGCCTTGAAGAACGGAGGTTGGACACCTTCCAAATACACCTTGGCTTCACGGATGATGTGACGTGCCACAAACTCTGGTGTGTCCTCAAACATGTGGATGAACCCGTGTAACTCACGCAAGATATCGTTGGGCAAATGACGCGAGGTTTTGGTTTCACCGTATACGTATATCGGGACGTCGGTGTTTTTACGGCGTACTTCTTGGATGAAATCGCGCAAATTCATCACGGCGGGGTCTAAATCAGGGCCAGGTGTGAATTCTTCGTCGTCAATCGACAAAATAAAAGCACTCGCGCGAGATTGTTGTTGGGCAAACTGGCTTAAATCGCCATAACTGGTAACGCCCATCACTTCGTAGCCTTCGCCTTCGATCGCATCGGCGAGCGCACGAATACCTAATCCCGATGTGTTCTCGGAACGGAAATCCTCGTCGATGATGACGATGGGAAAACGAAATTTCATGCAGTACTCCGAGAAAGCGTTTGATTCAAAGCGGTCAACAGCGCAGAAGTGTAACTGTCCACTGTTAGAATTTGTTCAACGGAGCGGTGGATGAGCGGTTTAAGTCACACGCCTGGAAAGCGTGCGTGGGTTAATCCCCACCGCGGGTTCGAATCCCGCCTGCTCCGCCAGTTACCTATCAAAAAAAAGCGCCCTTTGAGGCGCTTTCTTATTTTGATGACAAAAGGCGCGAGTGTCGCGCCCGGGGCTTAAGTGCTACCTTCTTGCGCCTTGCGAATAACATTTTTCGCATCGGTGTTGCTGGTATTGGCAGCTGTACTATTGGGATTTTGAATAACCAAGCCCAACAGGCGTGCGCCATGTTCGACGGCAATAGAGCCGTATGAGATATCGCCTTGCACGACAGATTCTTTGTGGAACTCAACACGCTCTGCCGCGTAAATATTGCCTTCGACTTTACCTGCCACCATGACGCGATGCGCAGTGATGTCCCCAGAGACCTCGCCGGTCAAGCCAATGGCGACTGTGACTTTATTGTCTTTGGTGGTCTCGATGTTGCCAACGACTTTGCCATCGATTCGAACGCTGTCGAGCAAAACCAAACGTCCATAAATTTGCGTGGTACGACCAATGATGGTGTCAAAACGCTCTTGCGAGGGAGACAAAGACTTGTCTTTGAGTTTTTCAAACATCTTTGGCCTTTTGCTGATGGAAGTTGAAGTCAATCTTATTGGCTGGCCACATTGGCTTGCGGCAACATTTGGGTGGGATTGAGAACGCGGTCAAATCGCATGATTTCATAATGCAAATGCGGGCCTGTAGAGCGGCCAGTATTGCCAAGCAGGGCGATGGTTTCGTTGCGTTGCACTTTTTGACCGACTTGCACAAGTCGCTTACTCAAGTGGCCGTAACGGGTGGAGAAGCCTTCGATATGGGTGACTTCCACCACATTGCCGTAAGCATGGTCCCATTCTGAGCGAGTAACAGTGCCTGCTGCTGTTGCGACGATAGGGGAACCTACTTCGGCCACAAAGTCCAAGCCTTCGTGCATGGCGAGTTGGCCAGTGAATGGATCATTACGAATACCAAAGCCGCTGGTGATTCTGTAATCTTTGCCCATGGGAATGGCGGTGGGTAATGCGTTGAGCCAGCTTAACTGGCTCGCCCAGTTTTGGGCCAGTGTCTTCACAGCCGTTTCGGCCTGGGCGAAATCCTCGAGGGCGACTTTCATATCTTGCGCGAGTGACTGGGAACTGTTTGTCTGCAAGCGCGGGGCAATCCAAGGTCCGCCTTTGGCATCGTCTTTTTTGCTCATCTTGTCACGCAAGTTGACAGGTGTGGCGATATCCATAAATCGATTTTTAAGTGCTTCGAGTTGGCGGATGTCTTGCACAGTGGTATTGAGCGATTCGCGTAACTTGTCTAGTCGCTCGCGGTAATTGGCTTCTACTTTTTGCTGTTCCGCTTCAGTGGTCACACCACCCAAACTTCTAGCAAAACTGGGACTGACTTCAATGGCAATACGAAAACCAATAAAGTGCAGCAAGATTCCAAAAAGCACGCAAGCAGCAGCTGCAATAGAAACCCAAACCAACACTTTATGAGCTGTAATGGAAACAGTCCTCACCGAATCGGTGGGTCCCGACATCCACATCAATTGCATACTTCGCTCCGCTTTTTCATTGTTTGTGTGACTGTAAAGTCATCTTTACCGTCAGGGAGGTGCATTGTAGGGATTTCGACCCATTTTCCAAGCATTTTTTCCCTAATTTTCAACTAATGAATTCTTAAATACTCATTTTCCGTTTATGTCGACACAAAAGCACCACATACCCTGGATTGACGAAGGAGATCCCCTGCCACCAGCAATAAGCGCTTGTCTAGACGAGGCAAGCGGATTGAAGGGTTTGGTGGCCGCGGGCGGGGGCTTGTCGGTGCAAAGGTTGTTAGAGGCCTACAGCCAAGGCATGTTTCCTTGGTTCTCAGAGGGTCAACCGATCTTGTGGTGGTCACCCTCCCCGCGCATGGTGTTGGAGGTAGAGAACTTCAAACTGCATAGGTCCTTGCGCAAGACTTTGCAAAAGTTTATGCACATGCCAACGGCTTGCATCACTTTTGATACAGCGTTTGACCGTGTGATCCAACACTGCTCCGAATTCAAAAGGCAAGGTCAAAAAGGGACTTGGATCGTGCAAGACATGGTTTTAGCTTATCAAGCCCTCCATCGTGCGGGTTTTGCCCACAGCGTGGAGACTTGGATAGAAGGTGAATTGGTGGGGGGGTTGTATTGCGTCTCAATTGGCAAGGCAGTATTTGGCGAGTCCATGTTTGCCTTGCAAACAGATGCCTCCAAAATCGCCCTATCCGCATTGGTAGCCTTCGCTAGACAACACCACATCCGCTGGATTGACTGCCAACAAAATACCAGGCATTTGGCTTCACTCGGTGCACAAGAAATACCGCAAGCTAATTTTTTACAAACAGTAAGCTTTGCTGTCACGCAGACTGCACCAGCTTGGGAATTCTTACCTCTATACTGGAAAAACCTTTTTTCGACACCCTGACCTTGTGACCCACCTTAAGGATTTGCCGCTACAGACTTTGCAGTTTTATGCAACGGCGCCATACCCCTGCAGTTACTTACACGATCAAACCGCTCGATCTCAGGTGGCCACGCCTAGTCACTTGATTCACAACGATGTTTACTCTGAGTTGGTGAGACAAGGATTTCGTAGAAGCGGGCTATTTACTTACCGTCCTTATTGTGACAGTTGCAAGGCCTGTGTTCCTATAAGAATTGATGCACAGGCATTCATTCCCAAACGCAGCCAGTCGCGGGCACGCAAGCGCCACCAAGCACTACAAGTGCGCGTTTTGCAATTGGGTTACCACCAGTCGCATTACGACCTTTACTTGCGCTACCAAACCAGCCGACATGCTGGTGGAGGGATGGACCAAGACAGTGTTGAGCAGTACACACAGTTCTTGTTGCAAAGCCGCGTAAATTCGCGTTTGGTCGAATTTCGTTTGCCAGATGCTGCGCACCCAGAGGGCATTTTGAAAATGGTGTCGATCGTAGATGTACTCGACGACGGCATGTCAGCGGTGTACACATTTTTTGAACCGGATGACGCAGCAAGTTATGGCACTTACAACGTGCTGTGGCAGATCGAACAAACGCGCAAGATTGGTTTGTCTTATGTTTATTTGGGCTACTGGATACAACAAAGCAACAAGATGGATTACAAGTCGCGCTTTGTGCCCCACGAACGCTTGGTGAATGGCATTTGGCAGGCCTAAATTTCACAAGGTAAAATTACTGGATGCGTAAATCCACAGTACCTGCCACGCCCAATATCCAAGTCATAGAGCGCATGTTTGCCTTGATTGACGTACTCGCCTCCAAAGAAGAAGCGATTTCACTCAAAGAAATCAGTGAAAAAACTGGTCTCCACCCTTCCACCACGCACCGTATCTTGAACGACTTAGCCGTCGGCCGTTTTGTCGACCGTCCAGAAGCAGGCAGTTACCGTTTAGGCATGCGACTTTTAGAGTTGGGTAACTTGGTCAAAGGCCGTCTCAACGTGCGTGATGTTGCGCTGCAACCCATGCGCGAATTGCACAAACTCACCCAACAGCCGGTCAATCTCAGCATGCGACAAGGCGATGAGATTGTCTATGTCGAACGTGCATTCAGTGAACGTTCTGGCATGCAAGTGGTTCGCGCGATCGGTGGCAGAGCGCCATTGCATTTAACGTCTGTGGGAAAACTCTTCTTGGCTTTGGATGACCCATCACGCATCCGCGCATACGCCACACGAACTGGCTTAAGTGGACAAACCCGCAACAGCATTACCCAGCTACCCGTTCTAGAGCGCGAACTCGCCAAAGCACGACAAAACGGCGTGGCACGTGACAACGAAGAGTTAGAACTCGGTGTGCGGTGTATGGCGTCTGGCATATACGACGACCAAGGCCATTTGATCGCTGGCCTTTCTATATCTGCCCCCGCCGATCGGTTGGATGAAACTTGGTTACCCAAGTTGCGATTTACTACCCAAGAGATTTCCCGCTCGTTGGGATTTAAAGGCGACGATAACTAAATTTAAATCTGAGGGCGAAATGCGTGGTTGACTTCCACCCAACGGCGCACACGTTCTGCGTCAGCGATGCGGCTGAGTTTGCCGGCAGAGTCTAAGAAAACCATGATCAATTTGCGGCCAGCAATCTTGGCTTGCATCACCAAGCATTGGCCGGCTTCAGAGATATAGCCAGTTTTTTGCAAGCCGATATCCCAGTTGGGATTTTTGATCAAGCGGTTGGTGGTTTTGTAGTTCAAGGTATGGTTGCCAACTTCTACTTGGTAGCTAGGTGATGTAGACAATTCACGCAACAAAGAATCTTGGTAGGCGAAGGAGACCAAGGTTGCCAAGTCTTTGGCGCTAGATTGGTTTTTGCTGGACAAACCTGTGGGTTCTATATAGCGGGTGTCGCGCATGCCAAGAGATGCGGCCTTGGCGTTCATGAGTTCAACAAATGCGCTCAAGCCACCTGGATAGGTTCGGCCCAATGCATGGGCTGCACGGTTTTCACTGGCCATCAATGCCAAATGCAACAACTCGCCTCTTGTGAGAGAGGTACCTACCTTCAAGCGCGAGCTACTGCCTTTTTCTGTGTCTATATCGTCTTGTGTGATGGTGATGGATTCATCCATCGACAACTTGGCTTCGCTGATTACCACCCCTGTCATTAACTTGGTGATAGAAGCAATTGGCAAAACCGCCTGGTCGTTTTTGCTCAACAGCACTTCATTGGTGTCTTGGTCAATTACATATGCAACGCTTGACTTCAAATCTAAATCGTCGGATGTTGAATGCAGTCCTGCGAGCTGCCCAAATGAGGGGCGCGTAGGAACAGCTTTGGCCAAACGGCGCGATGCGGACTTGGCCAGCGTGCGTTTAGTTTTTTTGATAGTGGTGCGTTGCTCAGATGCTGCTATGGAAGGCACAGCACTTGTAAGGGTGAATAAGCCAATTGATACAGCCAGTAGAAGTTGTCTCAAATGCATTCCTTAAACTCTGTCAAACAATGCTCGATAGTGTAACAAAAATAAAAAATCTCACAAGATCATAGACTTGCGAGATTAATTTAATAACCCAGATTAGTTAAGGGTTTACCCTTGTGCGGCCACGCGATCGGATTTGCTTTGCAATTTATTCAACGCACTCAAATACGCCTTGGCTGAGGCCACGACAATATCGGGGTCAGACCCTACGCCGTTCACCACACGACCGCTGTTTTGCAATCGCACCGTCACTTCGCCTTGGCTCTCGGTAGAACCGCTGATAGCGTTGACAGAATAAAGAACCATCTCAGCACCGCTCTTCACATGTGCCTCGATCGCTTTGAGCGATGCATCGACGGGTCCATTGCCATCAGATTCGCCACGTACTTCCTGTCCCGAAACCGTAAAAACTACTTTGGCATGGGGCCGCTCACCTGTTTCACTGTGTTGCGCCAATGACACAAAGGCAAACTGCTCTTTGTCGTTGAGCAGGCTTTCTTCGCTCACCAAAGCCAAGATGTCTTCGTCAAAGATGTCGCTTTTACGATCCGCCAACTCTTTGAATTTGGCAAAAGCGGCGTTGATTTCGCTTTCGCTTTCCATTTGCACGCCGAGTTCTTCCAAGCGTTGCTTGAAGGCATTACGACCGCTGAGTTTGCCCAACACAATCTTGTTGGCACTCCAACCCACGTCTTCTGCGCGCATGATTTCATAGGTGTCGCGGGCTTTTAGCACGCCATCTTGGTGAATACCAGACGCATGGGCAAAGGCGTTAGCACCGACCACCGCTTTGTTAGGCTGTACCACAAAGCCAGTTGTTTGGCTCACCATGCGACTCGCTGCGAGTATCTGTTTGGTTTCAATGCCAAGGTCTAAATTGAAGTAGTCTTTCCGAGTTTTAACGGCCATCACAATTTCTTCTAATGAGCAGTTACCAGCGCGCTCGCCCAAACCGTTGATCGTGCACTCGACTTGGCGCGCTCCGCCAATTTGCACACCAGCTAATGAATTGGCAACCGCCATGCCTAAGTCATTATGGCAATGCACAGACCAAATCGCTTTGTCGCTGTTTGGAATACGTTCACGCAAAGTTTTGATGAAATTGCCATACAACTCAGGAACGGCATAGCCCACGGTGTCAGGTACGTTGATGGTGCTGGCACCCTCTGCAATCACAGCTTCGAGTACGCGGCAAAGAAAATCCATATCGCTGCGATAACCGTCCTCAGGACTGAACTCAATATCTCCCATCAAATTGCGTGCAAAACGCGTCGCTTGCTTGGCTTGCTCAAACACTTGCTCAGGCGACATACGTAACTTCTTTTCCATATGCAAAGCACTGGTTGCGAGAAAAATGTGAATACGCGCACTGGCAGCGCCTTGCAAAGCCTCTGCTGCGCGTGAGATATCGCGATCATTGGCACGCGCTAAGGAGCAAATCGTCGAGTCCTTGATGGCATTGGCAATCGACTTGACGCAATCGAAGTCCCCATTTGAGCTAGCGGCGAAACCAGCCTCGATCACGTCGACCTTCAATCGCTCCAACTGGCGGGCAATACGCAGTTTTTCGTCGCGCGTCATGGAAGCGCCTGGCGACTGTTCGCCATCGCGTAATGTGGTGTCAAAAATAATGAGCTTTTCAGTCATGGTCAGAACTCCTTGTCAATCTTAAAAACTTGCAGCTGGTGCGCCCCACAAAGCAAAAGGCCCGCTGCGTGTGCAAACGGGCCTTGTGTGGATTTGCGCGTGCGCTACCAACTCCGCCCGTTGGGGGATAGCAGTAGTAGTGCCAGCAAAAATTTGTTCATGTCTTGAATTTAACACAATCTCGAACACCTTACAGCATTCACTTATGGAGACCTTCCTCGTCGGGCTCATCGGTCGAGGTGCTAATCACACTGGTTTGCAATCCTTTGGCTTTTCTCCAAGCGTAGAGAAGGTAACCACTTAAGCCATACATCACAAACATAGCGAACAACACCACTGGCGGATGGATGTTGATCACGCCGATCGCCAAAGCGATGCAAACAATCACTACAAACGGCACGCTTTTCTTCATGCGTAGGTCTTTAAAGCTATAAAACGGCGCATTGGTGACCATGGTCAAGCCGGCAAACAAACACATAGCAAAGGTAAACCACACCACGTCTGCACCGCTATAGCCCATATCGTTCATGAGCCAAATAAAGCCCATGACCAAAGCCGCGGCCGCAGGCGATGGTAAGCCTTGGAAGAATCGTCTATCCACCACCGCAGTATTGACGTTGAACCTAGCTAAACGCAAGGCCGCACAAGAGCAATACACAAATGCGGCCATCCAACCCCAGCGGCCAATACCTTTGAGCGCCCATTCGTAGGAAATCAAAGCTGGCGCTGCGCCAAAAGACACCATATCAGCGAGCGAATCCATTTGCTCGCCAAATGCGCTTTGCGTGTTGGTCATTCGCGCAACGCGACCGTCCAAGCTGTCGAGCACCATGGCGCAAAACACGCCGATGGCTGCCATCTCAAAACGGTCGTTCATCGCCATCACGATCGCATAGAAACCCCCAAACAATGCGGCCAAGGTAAACAAGTTCGGCAGGACATAAATGCCCTTGCTTGGCTTGTGCGGCGCTTCGTCCGCCAATGGTTGGAAAGGATCTGGCATTCGTAATTTGAACAGTTACGTAAATAATCAGTTGCGAGTTTGATCCACCAATTTGTTTTTGGCGATCCAGGGCATCATGGCGCGCAATTTGCCACCGACCACCTCGATTTGGTGCTCAGCAGTGTTGCGACGACGGGCTGTCATGCTTGGATAGTTCAAGCGACCTTCTTGGATGAACATCTTGGCGTAGTCACCGTTTTGAATGCGCTTGAGCGCGTTCTTCATAGCGGCACGGCTTTCTTCGTTGATCACTTCAGGGCCTGTGACGTACTCGCCAAATTCTGCATTGTTGGAGATCGAGTAGTTCATGTTGGCGATACCGCCTTCGTAGATCAAGTCGACGATCAATTTCAGTTCGTGCAAACACTCGAAGTAGGCCATTTCTGGTGCATAGCCAGCTTCCACCAAAATCTCGAAGCCCATCTTCACCAATTCCACTGCGCCACCGCACAACACGGCTTGCTCGCCGAACAAGTCGGTCTCAGTCTCCTCTTTGAAGTTGGTTTCAATGATGCCAGCCTTTCCGCCACCGTTAGCCATGGCGTAGCTCAAAGCCAAGTCGCGGGCCTTGCCGCTCTTGTCTTGGTGCACAGCCACTAGGTGGGGCACGCCACCGCCTTGTGTGTAGGTGCTACGAACTGTGTGGCCCGGCGCTTTAGGAGCGACCATCCAAACGTCGATGTCAGCACGGGGAACAACTTGGTTGTAATGCACGTTAAAGCCGTGGGCAAATGCCAAGGAAGCGCCCTGCTTCATGTTGGGAGCCACGTTGTTGGAGTACACCTCGCCAATTTGCTCGTCAGGCAACAAAATCATGACAACGTCTGCTGCTTTGACCGCGTCGTTGACTTCCATCACGGTCAAGCCAGCTTTGCCAACTTTGTCCCATGAAGCGCCACCTTTGCGCAAGCCGACGACGACTTTGACGCCGCTGTCGTTTAAGTTTTGCGCATGCGCATGGCCTTGTGACCCATAGCCAATGATGGCCACGGTTTTGCCTTTGATCAAGCTCAGGTCACAGTCTTTGTCGTAATAAACCTTCATGGTCTTTCTCTCCTAAAAATGGGGTAGTTCGGGTGAATTTATACGCGCAAGATGCGCTCGCCACGGCCAATGCCACAGGCGCCTGTTCTGACCGTCTCCAAAATGGCAGAGCGGTCAATGGCTTCTAAGAAGGCATCGTTCTTAGAAACGTCTCCAGTGAGTTCCAAGGTATAACTTTTCTCGGTTACATCGATGATGCGACCGCGAAAAATGTCGGCCATGCGCTTCATTTCTTCGCGTTCTTTGCCGACTGCACGTACTTTAACGAGCATGAGTTCACGTTCGGTGTAGGCGCCTTCAGTCAGATCGACGACTTTGACTACTTCGATCAGGCGATTCAAGTGCTTGGTAATTTGCTCGATCACGTCGTCTGATCCATGGGTTTGGATGGTCATACGCGAGAGGCTTAGATCTTCGGTTGGCGCCACGGTGAGTGACTCGATGTTGTACCCACGGGCAGAGAAAAGACCGACAACCCGAGACAAAGCGCCGGGTTCGTTTTCGAGCATGAGAGAGATGATGTGTTTCATAGTGCCCTCCCCGCTTACAGATCTTCACTGCCGAGCAGCATTTCCGTAATTCCCTTACCGGCTTGCACCATGGGGAACACGTTTTCTAGAGGGTCGGTGCGAATGTCTAAAAACAC
>DDYJ01000124.1:13167-15169 GCA_002347905.1 Comamonadaceae bacterium UBA2237
GGACGCTCGATCAACATGCCGACGTGGCCATAGGCTTCTGCCAATTTCACGAAATTGGGCAAGGCGTCCATATAGCTGTGGCTGTAACGGCTCTCGTATTCGACCTCTTGCCACTGACGCACCATGCCCAAATAGCGGTTGTTCAAGGCCAATATTTTGATCGGCGTGTTGTATTGCAAACAGGTAGAAAGTTCTTGGATACACATCTGCACCGAGCCTTCGCCCGTGACGCAGAAAACTTCGCTGTCAGGCTTGGCGAGTTTGATGCCCATGGCGTATGGAATGCCCACGCCCATGGTGCCCAAACCACCCGAGTTGATCCAACGGCGTGGCTCGTCAAATCCGTAATACTGTGCGGCCCACATTTGGTGCTGACCTACGTCCGAGGTGATGTAGGTGTCGGTGCCCTTAGTCATGTTGTGCAAGGTTTCGATCACAAACTGGGGCTTGATGACAGTTTGGTTGTCGCGGTCGTACTTCAAACAATCGCGACTACGCCAGCCTTCTATGGTTTCCCACCAACCGGCCAAGGCCTTAGCGTCGGGTTTTTGGGCAGATTCTTTGATCATCTCGATCATTTCCACCAACACATCTTTGACATCGCCCACGATAGGCACGTCAACCTTCACACGTTTGGAAATGCTAGATGGGTCTATGTCAATATGGATGATCTTGCGTTCGTTTTGTGCGAAATGTTTGGGGTTACCAATTACGCGGTCGTCAAAACGGGCGCCAACGGCCAACAGCACATCGCAATGCTGCATGGCGTTGTTGGCTTCAATGGTGCCGTGCATGCCGAGCATTCCGAGAAATTTAGGTGAGCTGGCTGGGTATGCGCCCAATCCCATCAAAGTATTGGTACAGGGATAGCCGAGCATGTCGACCAGGGTGCGTAACTCTTGGGAGGCATTGCCCAACAACACACCACCACCTGTGTAAATGTAGGGACGCTTGGCAGACATCAGTAACTGCAAAGCCTTACGAATTTGACCACCATGGCCTTTGCGCACGGGGTTGTAGGAGCGCATTTGCACATCAGCGGGGTAGCCGTCGAAAGGCGTTTTCTTGAACGACACGTCTTTAGGAATGTCTACCACCACAGGGCCAGGACGGCCGCTACGCGCAATGTGGAAGGCCTTTTTCATGACCAATGCAAGATCGCGCACGTCGCTCACCAAGAAATTATGTTTGACAATGGGACGAGTAATTCCCACTGTGTCGCACTCTTGGAAGGCATCTAAGCCAATAGCGTGCGTGGGCACTTGCCCAGTGATGATCACCATTGGAATGCTGTCCATGTAGGCAGTAGCGATACCCGTGATGGCGTTGGTCACACCGGGACCGGAAGTGACCAATGCAACACCCACATCGCCAGTCGCACGTGCGTAGCCGTCAGCCGCGTGAACAGCCGCCTGTTCATGGCGCACTAAAACGTGTTTGAAGGTGTCTTGTTTGAATATGGCGTCATAAATGTAGAGAACTGCACCACCGGGGTAGCCCCACACAAATTTGACATTTTCTGCTTGGAGTGCTTTGACAAGGATTTCTGCCCCCATCAAATCTTTGGATTGCCCGCTAACAGGGGCGGCGGAAGTCTTTTCCGCGAGTGTTTTTTCCATCTTTAACCTTAGTGAATTTCCACAATGAAAAACCTGGGGTGCTTCTTCACTTACTCTTTTGAAGCAGTGTCGAAACTTTGGACCTTCAGCCATGGACGCATATGTAATCGCGCCGGACCGAGACCCGTTTGCCATTTATTGTTGAATTGCAAAGCGTATTATCGCATTTTCTGCAATGACTTCATACCAAATGTCTAAAACGCGAGGGCGGTGACATAATCTCGCCCGAATCAAAACCACGGTATTTTTTTGAGTGGCCACCGAAAAAGAACTCTCTGATTTTCTGCAAAGCGTTGAAAAACGAGCTTTTAAACGCTCGCTTTATCACGTGCGAGACGATGAAGCGGCCCTTGATATCGTTCAAGACAGCATGATGAAGCTCG
>DDYJ01000178.1 GCA_002347905.1 Comamonadaceae bacterium UBA2237
TGCGTGCAACGATCGATGGGCAAGATGTACGACGCAGTTATTCAATTTGTTCATCGCTGCAACAGTGGCGCGCAGAGGGCACTGTGCAAGTGGGTATTCGACCTGTAGAAGGCGGCTTATTCTCAAACTGGGCGGTGCAGCATCTACATGCAGGCGACAGTTTGCAAGTGATGCCACCTCAAGGGCGTTTTTGTGTGCAACGCCCTCGCGCTTTACACCGTGTAGGTTTTGCGGCGGGCTCTGGCATCACACCGATTCTGTCGATCATGGCTAGCACCTTGCAAGACCAACCTGAATCTAAATTCACCTTGGTCTATGGCAATCGCCGCATGGACAGTGTGATGTTCAACGAAGCATTGCAAGATCTCAAAGACACTTACCNNTTAACGCTCATCCACGTTCTTTCGCGTCAAGCACAAGAGGTGCCCTTGCTTGAAGGCCGTATCGATGGAGAAAAAGTCAAAACCATCATGCAAACCTTGCTTCCTGTGAAAAGCATGGATGAAGTTTTTATTTGCGGACCTGAAGGCATGATTGAAGCCACTGAAAAGGCTTTGCTGGATGCGGGTGCGCGCAAAGAACGCGTGTATGCAGAGCGCTTTCTATCGCAGTCTACTAGCGAGGTGAAAGCACCACGCAACCTTGGGCAACAAGCAGGCGCATCTGTAAAAAAAGTAAAAGCGCAGTCCAGCATCGCTTTGACCGTTCAACTAGACGGCAAGTCATACGACATGGGCATTGAATCTGACGACCTAGTCTTGGATGCCGCACTAAACCACGGGCTCGACTTACCGTATTCATGCAAGGGTGGTGTGTGTTGCACATGTCGGGCCAAAGTCATGGAAGGCCAAGTAGAAATGGCCAAAAACTTCACGCTCAGCGAAGAAGAAATCGCCCAAGGCTTTGTGCTGTCGTGCCAAGCACGCGCCAAAACTCCGCGCGTCGTGATCAGCTTTGATGAACGCTGATGCGCTCGACTAGCTGCTTGACCGCTTGCGATTGGTTCATGGTGTAGAAGTGCAAACTCGGCGCACCGCCATTGAGCAGCTGCTCGCATAGGTCTGCCACCACATCTAATCCAAATGCTTTGATCGATGCTGTATCGTCACCAAACGCTTGCAAGCGCAAACGAATCCAACGCGGAATTTCTGCACCACACGCATCTGAAAAACGCATCAACTGCGTTGAGCTGATAATGGGCATGATGCCGGGCACCACAGGGATATCTGCGCCTAGTTTGTAGGCGTCATCGACAAATCGGAAGTATGCGTCGCTGTTATAGAAATATTGGGTAATCGCCGAGTTGGCGCCCGCACGCACTTTGGTGACATAGGCTTGCAAATCCGCCTCAGGCGATTTGGCTTGCGGATGCACTTCTGGATAGCAACCCACTTCGAGATGGAAATAGTCGCCCGTTTCTTCACGGATGAAAGCGACTAATTCACTCGCATAACGGAACTCACCAAAAGTGCCATGGCCACTTGGCAAATCACCACGCAAAGCCACCATGCGACGAATACCCGCCGCTTTGAATGCGGCTAACTGTTCGCGCACGCTGTCGCGGGTTGCGCCAATGCATGAAAAATGTGGGGCGGCATCAAAGCCTTCCGACAGAATGGCTTGCACCTGTTGCAAAGTACCGTCTTGAGTCGACCCACCTGCACCATAAGTCACGCTAAAAAACTCTGGTTTCATTGCATAGAGCTCGTGACGCACGTTGACTAACTTGACAGCGCCTTCCGCTGTCTTGGGCGGAAAAAATTCAAAACTGATGGGCGTATGTTTGGCTGTGCTCATGGGGACTTCCTGCCATATATAAAAAATTCTTGGTTGCCGTCGCCACCCTTAATGGAGCTAGACAACCACTGCATCACTTCAACACCATGCTGCGCACAGCTGTGGCGCAAGCGGTTTTCAACGACCAGGTATTTACTGGGGTCTTTAACCAATCCGCCCTTACCAATGTCCTCAGGTTGCAACTCGAACTGTGGTTTGACAAGCAAGAGCAATTGGCCCGCAGTCTTCAAGACGTCCACCATGGCTGGAATCAATAGGGTGAGCGAAATGAAACTCACATCCGCCACTACCAAATCAAACAAAGGCTCATTATTGAACGCATCTAAGCTCAGCATACGGGCGTTGTGTTTTTCAATACAACGCACGCGCGGATCATTTTGCAACTTAGGATGCAATTGGCCTTGGCCCACATCAATACCCGTGACGTGCACAGCGCCATGCTGAAGCAATACATCGGTAAAACCGCCTGTCGACTGCCCTACATCCAAGCATCGCAAGCCGGCAACTTTTAAGCCAGTTGCCTGCAAGGCTCCCGCTAACTTCAAGCCGCCACGGGAGACATAGCGTGACTCGGCATCGTCTTGTAACTCCAGCACGCAGTCTTCAGGCAAAACATCGCCGTTTTTGGAGACGTGATGCCACAAACCATTTGTAGTTTGCCAACGCAAACCCGCAGCAATAAGCCGTTGGGCTTGCGAGCGCGAGCTAGCCAGTCCTCGCTCGAAGAGCAACTGGTCAGCGCGCGGCATCTTAGTAGCGGTAGGTATCGGCTTTGTAAGGACCGCTCTTGCTCACGCCAATGTATGACGCTTGCTCGTCTGTGAGTTCGGTCAACATCGCGCCGACTTTCTTTAAATGCAAACGCGCTACTTTTTCATCCAAGTGCTTGGGCAAGACATAAACCTTGCCGCTCTCGTAATGGTCAGGGCGTGTGAAGAGTTCAATTTGTGCAATCGTTTGGTTAGCGAAGCTAGAAGACATCACAAAGCTGGGGTGACCCGTTGCACAACCTAAGTTCACCAAACGGCCTTTGGCCAACAGCGTNNTTGTCAAAGTGGCCGATGTTACAAACAATGGCTTCGTCTTTCATCGCAGCCATGTGCTCGTAACGGATCACGTTTTTGTTGCCAGTGGCTGACACAAAAATGTCGGCTTTGTCAGCTGCGTATTCCATGGTCACGACTTTGTAGCCTTCCATCGCGGCTTGCAATGCATTGATCGGGTCAATCTCAGTCACCCAGACTTGGGCGCTCAATGCGCGCAAAGCTTGTGCGGAGCCCTTGCCCACATCGCCATATCCAGCGACCACGGCCACCTTGCCAGCAATCATGACGTCGGTCGCGCGCTTGATCGAATCGACCAACGACTCGCGGCAACCATAGAGGTTGTCAAACTTGCTCTTGGTCACAGAGTCGTTCACGTTGATGGCGCGGAACATCAATGAACCTTTGGCAGCCATTTCGTTCAAGCGCAAAACGCCTGTGGTGGTTTCTTCAGTGACGCCAATGATCTGCGCGCCCTTGCGGCTATACCAAGTGGGGTCGACTGCCAATTTGGCTTTGATGGCGTTAAACAAACACACTTCTTCTTCGCTACCAGGGTTGGCCAACAAAGAAGCATCTTTTTCAGCGCGTTTGCCCAAGTGCATGAGCAAAGTAGCATCGCCACCGTCGTCCAAGATCATGTTGGGGCCTTCGCC
>DDYJ01000148.1:0-1762 GCA_002347905.1 Comamonadaceae bacterium UBA2237
ACGCGCGTTCAATGCCGTGGCCATAGGCATTGGCTTTGACTACAGCCCAAACACGTGCGTCTGGGGTGCAATCTTTCATGCGTTGCAAGTTATGACGCAAGGCGTCGCTGTGCACAAAGGCTTGTATCGGACGGGGCATATCGCTATTGTGTCATCGCGCGTGTTATAACCATTTGTCTTATTTTTTCGATGTTCCCATGAAGCGCGGTTTTTACACCATCATGTCTGCCCAGTTCTTTAGTTCGTTGGCAGACAACGCCTTGTTTGTCACGGCGGTTGAGTTACTCAAATCTGAAGGTACAGCCGAGTGGCAACGCGCTGCCTTGGTTCCTATGTTTGCGCTTTTTTATGTAGTGCTAGCGCCTTTTGTGGGGGCATTCGCTGATTCACGCCCCAAAGGCGATGTGATGCTGATGAGCAACTCCATCAAAGTAGTGGGTTGCCTGATGATGCTGTTTGGAAGCCATCCCTTATTGGCGTACGCGGTAGTAGGTTTAGGTGCGGCGGCTTATTCACCTGCGAAGTATGGAATATTGACAGAATTGCTACCAGCATCGCAATTGGTCAAAGCCAATGGCTGGATTGAAGGTCTCACCATTGGGTCCATTATTTTGGGCGTCTTATTGGGTGGCCAATTGGTAGGTCCGAAGTTGTCTTCCATCTTGCTGTCTTTCGATGTGCCGTTGATCGATACGGGTTTTGATACGCCAGCTGAAGCCGCTATTTGTTTGCTGGTGTTGTTTTATGGATTGGCTGCATGGTTCAATACCCGCATTCCCAATACCGGTGTTGCGTTGATCCCTATGCGCAGCCATCCTGAATACAGCATGGCGCGCAGTTTGTGGATATTGATTCCTGAGTTTTTCCGCTGCAACCAATTGTTGTGGAAAGACAAATTGGGCCAAATTTCTTTAGCTACCACGACATTGTTTTGGGGCGTGAGTGGTAATTTGCGCTACATCGTTTTGGCATGGAGCGCCGCCGCGTTGGGCTACAGCACAACACAAGCTTCTAGCTTGGTCGGCGTTGTGGCGATTGGTACGGCAGTGGGTGCAGTCGTTGCGTCGATGCGTATGCGCTTAGAACACGCCACGCGCATCATGCCTTTGGGAATTTTGATGGGCGTCGCTTTGCTCATCATGATTTTCATCCGCGACCTATGGCTGGCTGTGCCATTCTTAATTTTTATTGGCGGCTTAGGTGGCTTCTTAGTAGTGCCAATGAACGCTCTGCTTCAACACCGTGGCCACAACTTGATGGGTGCGGGTCGTTCTATCGCAGTACAAAACCTGAATGAACAACTGTGTATCTTGTTGCTCGGTGGCCTCTACACCTTGTTCACTGGTATTGGTATGACTGCGTTTGGTGCGATTACCGCATTTGGTTCTTTGGTGGCTTATGTGATGTGGCTGATCAAACTCTGGCACGAATCAAACCAACGTAAGCACAGCGAAGAGCTTGCTAGGTTGATGCACATCGCCAGCCAAGACGATGCGCATGGCTAAGTGGGTAGTTAAGGGTTGAGAACAGCGTCTAGTAGCTCTACCCAGTGTTTGACGGGAATATCCGTTCCGCTTTGCAAGTGGGTGATGCAGCCTACGTTGGCACTCAAAATAGACTTAGGTTGAATCGCACCTAAATTACCTAATTTGCGATCGCGCAAGGTGTAAGCAATATCTGGATTTAAGACCGAGTAGGTTCCCGCAGAACCGCAGCACAAGTGCGCTTCGTTATTGGCGACTTGCACATCAAAGCCTAAATC
>DDYJ01000148.1:1868-4160 GCA_002347905.1 Comamonadaceae bacterium UBA2237
CAAGGTGGATGAAAAGCTTGTTTGCCTACCTGCTCTACCGCCTGCGCATTAATTTTTGGTTTTAAAGCGGTTAAGAGTTCTGGCAATAACTCACTGAGGTCTTTGGTCAGCGCGCTTATTTTTTTCGCCTTGTCTGCGTATTGCGCATCATTGGCTAAGACATGGCCATAGTCTTTCACCATCACACCACAGCCTGAGGCATTCATGATGATGGCTTCCACGCCTTGCTCTACATAGGGCCACCATGCATCGATGTTGGCGCGCATTTGAACAGCACCGCCTTCTTGGTCGTTGAGATGGAACTTCACTGCGCCACAACAGCCCGCGGTTGAAGCCACCAAGGTTTGAATGCCTGCGGCATCTAGTACCCGCGCAGTTGCGGTATTGACATTGGGCAACATGGAGGGTTGCACACACCCAGCGAGCATCAACACTTTGCGTGCATGTGTTTGCTTAGGCCACGTCACGCCGTTGCGGTGCGCCACTTGGGGTGCTGGCACTTTGGCTTTTAGGCTGGCAGGCAACATGCCACGCACCGCTTGCCCTAATTTCATGGCAGGTGCAAATAAAGGCGAAGGCAGTCCTTCTTTCAATGCCCAACGCAACATGCGTTCACCCATGGGGCGCTCGACTTTCGCATCAACCAATTTGCGGCCAATGTCTACCAAATGGCCATATTGCACACCGCTCGGACAGGTGCTTTCACAGTTACGGCATGTCAGGCAACGGTCTAGGTGTTGTTGTGTTTTGCGCGTTGGGGTTTCGCCTTCCAACACTTGCTTCATCAAATAAATACGTCCGCGTGGCCCATCTAACTCATCACCCAATAGCTGGTAAGTGGGGCACGTAGCGGTACAAAAACCGCAATGCACACATTTGCGCAAAATAGCTTCTGCTGCCTTGCCGTCTTCTGTGTTTTGGTATTCAGGAGCGAGATGGGTTTGCATAGTTTTATTTCTAAGCCGTGCGGTGCGGATTAAAAATTCCAGCCGGATCAAATTGTTGTTTGAGTTTGTTTTGTATGCGCTGTTGCACATCGCCCAATGGCGTGAACACACCAAAGCGCTTGTCTGCATCACCATGCGCAGCGCTTGTTCTAAACAAGGTGACGTGTCCGCCAACTTGGAATGCAACTTCACGCAATCGCAAGGCTTGCGCCGCTGGCGCCCACAACCATCGCTGTCCGCCGTGCCACTCTATGTATTGTGCATAGGGCAGCTCTAATTCGGGTGTGGTTTGTGGCACGGAAAACCGCCACAGACAATCTTCTTCACTGGGTGCATGCGTAAAAAACGGCAATTGGTGTTCATTGCCAGCATGCCAATCTTGCGCAGCGTGTGCGTTGTCCATTTGCACAACCTTGGCTCCTAGGGCTTGCACTTCATTACTGATACGCTGCACACCCGCTTCTACAGCGGCCACTGCGCCGCGCAAGCGCAGAAACAAATAATTTTCAGCAGGTGCTGCGGTATGGTCATAAACCCAAGCACTTGCGTTTAAGGGAAGCGGTTGGCCGCCCCATTGGTGTAAACAGTTGAGCGCTTGCGTCTGTGACAAACCCGCACATTGCAACGTGGCCTCACCAGGGGCGATGGGCAACACTTTCAACGACAACTCGGTGATCAGTCCCAATTGGCCCATGCTGGCTGCCAACAAACGCGAGATGTCGTAACCCGCTACGTTTTTCATCACTTGTCCGCCAAAGGTGAGGTGCTCGCCTTTGCCGTTGATCATCTTGGCGCCCAACACAAAGTCGCGCACATTTCCCACATTCGCGCGTGATGGACCGCTCAATCCAGCAGCCACCATACCGCCCACGGTAGCGGTTTCGCCAAAATGCGGCGGCTCGAAAGCAAGGCATTGGCCTTTTTCTAAAAGCGCGGCTTCTAATTCTTTTAGTGGAGTGCCCGCGCAAACGGTAACCACTAATTCGCTGGGCTCATAACTGAGAATGCCTGCATATGCGCGAGTATCGAAAACCTCACCCTCAAGGTTTTGGCTATAAAAATCTTTGGTGCCACCGCCGCAAAACCGTAGCGGTGTTTTTGAAGTTGTTGCACGCTGTATGCGTTGCGACCATTCTTGAAGGATGTCAGACATAGCGGGCTATGTTATCCGCTCATACGAATAATTCTTCACCCAAGAAAAAAGCCCGCCGTGAGGCGGGCTGAAAGTCCAAGGAAACTTTTTTAAATCTGTGAGAGATTAGCTGTGATAAGCCGTCTCGCCGTGTGAAGAGATGTCGAGGCCTTCGCGCTCTTCTTCTTCAGTAACGCGCAATCCGATCACCAA
>DDYJ01000101.1:0-269 GCA_002347905.1 Comamonadaceae bacterium UBA2237
GGCATGGCCCACATGCCTTTACCGATTTGTGCTTTGCCGCGTAAACCGCAAGACAAACCGACCAATACATTGTTTTTCTCGTAGGCTTGAATCCATGCGCTGCTCTTCATGTCGCCTTTGCGCAGCATAGGACCTGCTTGCATAGCCGTGTGCATTTCGTCACCCGTGCGGTCAAGGAAGCCCGTGTTGATAAACGCTACGCGGCTAGATGCGGCGGCAATACAAGCCTTCAAGTTCACGCTGGTGCGGCGTTCTTCGTCCATGATGCC
>DDYJ01000101.1:300-2941 GCA_002347905.1 Comamonadaceae bacterium UBA2237
CCGTGCATTTTGGGTTTGACGATATAGACAGAGCCTGTGCGTGAGTTGCGAATACCGTTTTTGCCGTGGCCTTTTAAGTCGTGCAGAGCGATGGCCGTCGTGACCATAGCATCCAAAATACCCTCTGGAATTTCATGGGTAGTGCCCTGTTTGTCGGTATACAAAATAGCAGGGTTGGTCATCAGGTGGCCCACATTGCGCAAGAACAACAAAGAGCGACCGTGCAGAGTTACGACTTCACCTTTTTTGCCGGTGTATTGGCGATCCGGATTGAGTCCGCGTGTGAAGGTACGACCGTTTTTCTCAACTGCTTCGGTCAAGGTGCCTTTCACAATACCTAGCCAATTGCTGTAGGCCAAGACTTTGTCTTCAGCATCGACCACGGCTACGGAGTCTTCTAAATCCAAAATGGTCGATAAGGCGGCTTCCACCACCAGATCGCAAACGCCAGCTGCGTCTGTAGCGCCAATGGGGGTGTTGCGGTTGATTTGGATATCCAAATGCAATCCGTTGTGCTCTAACAAAACAGAAGTTGGATGCGACGCCGATCCTTGGTAGCCAATGAATTGCGCAGGTTTTGCCAAGGGCGATGTGACGCCTTTGGCTAATGTGACCACCAATTCACCATTCACGATGGCATAGCCAGTCGATTCAATATGCGAACCTTTTTTCAGTGGCACTGTGCGATCCAACACATAGCGCGCGTATTCAATGACTTTGGCGCCACGCACAGGGTTGTAGGCTTTCCCTTTCTCAGCGCCGCCTGTTTCCGGCAGGGCATCTGTGCCGTATAAGGCGTCATACAAAGAGCCCCAACGTGCATTGGCGGCGTTTAGCGCATAACGCGCATTCAGGATAGGCACCACCAATTGCGGACCTGCTTGGAGGGCCAATTCAGCGTCGACGTTTTGGGTGGTGGCTTTGACTTTGTCCGGCACGGGCACCAAGTAGCCAATACTTTCTAAAAATTTGCGATAGGCCTTCATATCTTTGATCGGGCCAGGATTCTTTTTATGCCAATGGTCTAACTCCGTTTGCAAACGGTCACGCTCTGCTAGTAAGGCACTATTTTTAGGTGCCAAGTCTTGCACGATCGCATCAAAGCCTTGCCAAAAGTGGTGGGCGCTAATGCCTGTATCTGGCAAAACTTGGGACTCGATGAAGTGGTGCAAGTTGGTGGCGACTTGCAAGCTATGAACAGAGGTGCGTGGCTGCAGAGAATAGGTCATGGTGCGTCTCAGAGGTGTAAAAGTACAAAGGGTAAAAAAGCGATCTTAGGGGAAAACAAAAAATAAGGGCTTAACCCGCTTCAGGCGATAGCAAAGCCCCACTTAGCAATCCCTTGAAGGTGGCAAAGCTCAGCCAAAGGATCAGCAAAGTGGTGATAGCCAATAAGGCGAAACCCAGTAAAACCAACCAACCACAATCTGACAAGGAGGCTAATCGCAGGGTGAGGATGGTGAAAGCCGCCATCGGAAAGCTCATGCCCCAGTGCGGCATGCCAAAGGGAAGGCTGCGTAGGGTAGACATTTGCGTCACTGCGAGCGCCAAAAAGAAGGCGCCGATGCCCCACATGCACCAAATCCAAGGCAGAGCCACCCCTATTTGCAACAGGTCTAAACCCACGATAGAGGGTGGCACCACCATGATGAACAAGGACGGCATCATGCGCGGTGGTAAGGGACCGACATGCACCCAACGAGCCACCAACAAAGCTTGCATGACTGGCCATAAAAACAAACCCAATCCAAACTGCGCCATGGCCCAAGGCTCCAGTCCGATTGGCAGCCCTGCCAAGGGCGCCAGTGCATTGCCTACGACTGGGATAAACAAAATTGGCGTGATGGCGTTCCAATTGGGACCACCTACTTCTTTGGCTTGTAACCAACGTGCAGTCACCCAAAGAGTAGCCGCGATTTCTAGCAAGGAACCGCTTGCCCATGCAAGGCGAAGTCCGTTGTTGAGACTCTCCGAAGCGTTCCAAAAAATCGCCACCCCCAAGCTCGCCAACAGCATGATGGAGATGGGAATGGTTGCCAAAAATGGGTGCCGAACTGGATGCTGCATATCCATGGCAACGGCTGATGGATATTTGGACCAACGCACCAAGCTCAGGGTGCTGACCACCAGAAAAATGGCCAGAGCCACAGCGCCTGCCAGTGTTGCCAATAAAGTAGTAAGCTCCTCGCCCGAGTCTGAAGCGCGCAACCATGCTTGCGCTAAACCACACCAGCCCATGACGGGGACAAACCAAACGGGGGAAAGGTGTTCTAGGGCGTTCGCGCCTTGTGATGATGCTTGCATTCACCGAGTGTAGTGGGGGCTCACTAGGCTAGATAATCATCGTCATGTTGCCCCCACGTCCTGATCAGAAACCTATCGTGCTGTGCGCGGATGACTATGCCTTGAACGATTCCGTCTCGCAAGGCATCGTGGCCTTGGCCAGACGCCAACGTTTGAGTGCGACCAGCGTAATGACCTTATCCCCCTTTTGGGGGCAGCACGCTCCCGCTTTGCGCGAGCTACAAGGCACCATCGATGTGGGCTTGCACTTGGACTGGACCAGTGAATTCGCCCATCAAGCAGGTTGGGGCCAACCACTTGGGGCAGTGATGTGGCGTTCTTTGCGCCGAGGTTTTGA
>DDYJ01000101.1:3075-4688 GCA_002347905.1 Comamonadaceae bacterium UBA2237
GTTGATCTCTTGGATGGGCGCCAATTCCTTGCGCGATTGGGCGCATGCAAACAAATGGCCAGTCGTATCACCTTTATTAGGTGTGTATGGATTCGATGGAACTACGAATGACTACGCGCAACGTATGCAAGGCTGGCTAGCAGATGCAGCGCAATTGGAGACAACGGCGCTCATCATGTGCCATCCTGCCCTTCAAGGTGAGGCGGGCGATGCCATTGGAAATGCGCGGGCTAGAGAGTTTGCTTATTTGTCTAGTGAGGATTTTGCGGCTGATTTGCACCAAGCCCACATGCAGCTTGTCAGAGGCTCAGCCAGAGACTATTAGGGTCTTGAGGTGCCTTTGAGAGATCAAAGAATTTGTTTTAGTAGGGTTGGGTAAGCGCTCTTCAGGTGGTCAGGCACTTCGCCTAAACGCCCAAAAACGACTCAATACAAAGGTCTGTACTGCAGACACAACAATTCCACCGATCAGGGCCAACCAAGTAGGAAGCTCTAAGACGCGAAACAGCGCAATAAAGACAGCCTCATTGGTCACAAAACCCGCCACCGCCGTCGCCGCAAAACGCATGAAGCTTTGCAACAAGCTGGTGTCCGCATCTTGAAAACTCAAACGTCGGTGGCCAACAAAACTCACCAAGAACGCGACCAAAAAACCCGCTACATTAACAAGTTCTGGCCAAAGCGTTGGAACCAAGAGAAGCACAAGCGTAAACACCGCCATGTGCGTCAAAGCCGCCGATGCACCCACCAGCACAAACCAAATTCCAGTGCGCATAGGCTTAAAGCCCTTTGCCCCAGCGCTGGCTCACCACGTACAAGGGGCGCTGTTTCACTTCTTCGTAAATGCGCCCCACGTATTCCGCCAGCACGCCAATAGAGAGAAGTTGGATACCACTGAAAAACATCATGCCCACCACCAGCGTGGCGTAACCGGGCACATCAATGCCCCAGAGAAAATATTCGGCAATCACCCAAGCACCGTATCCCAGTGCCAGACTGGCTAACAGCACGCCCGTCATCGTCAAGATGCGCAAGGGTGCGATAGAGAAAGCCAACATGCCGGTAAAAGCCAAAGCAAACGAGCCGCGCAAGCCGAAATTGCTGCTGCCATTGATGCGTGGCAAGGGGTCGTAGTCGACCGCGGTGCTGGCAAAGCCTACCCATGCGTACAACCCTTTCATGAAGCGGTTGCGCTCAGGCATGGCTTTGAGCGCATCGACTACGCGTTTGTCCATCAAACGGAAATCACCGGCATGGGCGGGAATTTCCACGCGGTTGCCAGCGTTGATCAATTTATAAAACAACCCAGTCAAACCGGCTTGCAAGGCAGACTGGTCGTTGCGGGTGCGACGGATTGCGTACACCACATCGGCGCCTTCGCGCCAGCGTTGCAACATATCGGCTACCAGTGAAACCGGATGTTGGCCGTCTGAATCCATGAGAACCGCCACGTCGCCTTGGGCGGCATCCAAGCCAGCAGACAGCGCGGGTTCTTTGCCAAAGTTGCGCGACAAGTTAACGCCCACTACCTCGGGATGCGCCTCGCACAGGGCTTGGATCACTTGTGCGGTGTTGTCTTTGCTGCCGTCGTTGACCAAAATAATCTCTACCCG
>DDYJ01000101.1:4714-4976 GCA_002347905.1 Comamonadaceae bacterium UBA2237
CCCTCGTTGTAGGCCGGCATCACGCACGACAGGCTGGGTGTGGGGGGTCTGGAAACGAGATTAGATGGGCGGATGTCGTGCATAGGTAGATCATGCCAAAAAAATCAGCGAATTTAGGCCCCTGCACGAAAGCGTCGCACACCATTCAAATGTCCAGACTTAGGGTCGGAACGTAAAATCACGCCATGCTCCACGTCAAACAAGAACTGCTGGCCGGTTTGCGCCAAGCCCTAGACGGTTTGTTGCCCGGTTCTGGGCAGCA
>DDYJ01000202.1:0-4556 GCA_002347905.1 Comamonadaceae bacterium UBA2237
TTTCCTAAAACTTGACCTGTTTCTACCATTTGGTGGGCTTTGACTAAGTCTTTGAGCGGAAAGGTGGCTCCAATCGTGTGCTTCAGGCTATTGGCATACAACAGTGCGTCAAAGCGCTGCAAACCATAGGCGCGCGCGTCTTCCGCCAAGTCGTAGACCAAGAAAAACTTCAACCCAATCGATGCGTAAAGCAAGGTTCTAAAGTTGATGGGTACATCTCCTGGAACATTGGAGCCGTAGCACACCAACTGCCCGTGTGGCTTTAGACAGCCTTGCGTGAGTAACTGGGTGGTGGTCGATAAGTCCATATCGATGATGACGTCCACACCCGCTCCATAAGTGAGTTGTTTGATGCGTTCTGCAACGGGCTCGGTTTTGTAATTCACTACATCGCTTGCGCCGGCATCTTTGGCGTGGGCCGCTTTGGCAGCGGACCCGATAGTGGCAAGCACTCTGCCACCGGCTAACACTACCAACTGTGTGATGTAGTGACCAACAGCGGATGCGCCACCAATCACCAAAACGGTTTTATTCTTAACGTCACCTGCCAATCGAACCGCTTCGATCGCAGTCAAAGCTGGAATTCCAAAACACGCACCCGCTTCAAAACTGACCAGCTCTGGCAACGTTACCGCTTGTGCTTGGGGCAAGCAAACAAATTCACTAGCCGTTCCAAGCGCACGTTTCCACTGCGCGTTCCATACCCATACGCGCTCACCAATACGTTTGGAAGAAACACCGTCGCCTACTGCGTCGATCACTCCAGCACCATCGCTATGCGGAATGATGAGTGGGTCAGTGACAGGTCTTGCCCTACGCGACTTCACATCAGAAGGATTCACGCCAGAGGTGACTAGTTTGACGCGGACTTCACCTGCAAGCGGTTCAGGCGTGGGTTGCTCGCCGAATTCCAATACATCGGCTGCTTCGCCATTTTTTGAGTACCAAGCGGCTTGCATATTTTTTCCTTAGCTATGCGAAAACGTATTTATAACTTTTGCCCAGACTGCACCAACTTCTGTGCGGCTTGACAAATCATTGTCGCATCCACTCTGCACAGGTCTTCCAAGTTTTTAGCATAGGGCACAGGAATGCGAGGTGAACCAAGACGCGTAGGAGCCGATTTCAATTTACCAAAGAAGTTTTCTGAAATTTCCGCGAGCAACTCGCCACCAAATCCACCCACCTTAGATGATTCATGGACGACCAAGATGCGTTTGGTTTTTTCGATAGATGCAAACACGGTGTCGCGGTCCCAAGGCCAGAGGGTTCTGAGATCGATGACTTCTGCATCAACGCCTTTTTCCGTTAGCAACGCTGCTGCGCTTAAACAATCATTGGTAGACTTAGACCAACTCAGCAAGGTAATGTCTTTGCCAGTTTTGCGAATAGCGGCTTTACCAATTTCAACTGGCGCAGCACTTTCATCGACCTCGCCAGTGGTCAGCCAGAGTTCTTTGTGCTCCATGAACACAACAGGATCGTCACAACGGATAGCGGCTTTTAGCAAGCCATGGTTGTCGGCGGGTGTGGCAGACGCTACCACCACCAATCCTGCAGTTCCCACCCATAAGTTTTCGTTACTCTGCGAGTGTTGCGCAGCCATGCCCCAGCGCATGCCAATCGGTTGACGAATCACCATAGGCACCCGAACTTGACCACCCAACATGTAGCGAACCTTCGCCGCTTGGTTGATGATTTCATCAGCTGCACACAGAGCAAAGTCTGCATAGCGCAGTTCTGCAACAGGACGCATTCCAAGGAGGGCCGAACCAATGGCAGCAGACATGATCATCGATTCAGAAATGGGCGTATCGACAATACGTTCTTTGCCAAAAATCTTTTGCAATCCCAAATACTGGCCAGCGACGCCACCCTCAGGCCCTACGTCTTCACCCAAGGCCCAAACCTTGTCATTCGCTTCCATTTCTTGACGCAATGCCAAGCAACCAGCTTGCGAATAGGTCATCACGCCCATGATGGGCTCCCGATGTCTTGCACGTCTTGCCAAGCGGTAGAGGCATCTGGAAATGGTGCGGCTAATGCGTCATGCACAGCGCGCTGAATCTCTTCGTCGGCTTGCTCTGCAAGAGATGCCAACTCTTGTGCGTTAGCACCGTGTTGCATTAACCAAGTTTCTGCATGGCGAATGCAATCGTCTTCTCTTGCAGCGAGTACCTCCGCAGGATTGCGGTACAAGCCTTTGTCGTGCGCCAAATGGCCATACCAACGATAAGTCGTGGCATGTAAAAACTGCGGACCGCTGCCTTGGCGAATCTGGTCAACCAAAGGCCCTGCCGTATTGGCAACCGTCACCACATCGTTGCCGTTAATGCTATGGGTAGGGATTCCAAAAGATTTTGCCCGTTCAATAAATGGTGGGCCCGCTGTGAAGTCTTTGGTTTTGAGTGTGACGGAGTAGCCGTTGTCTTCGCATACAAACAGCACAGGTAATTCAAACAACTTAGCCCAGTTGAATGCCTCAAACAAAGGCCCACGGTTCATAGCACCATCGCCAAAAAATGCGACCACGATTTCAGGTCGCTTTTGCATTTTGATGGCATGTGCGGCACCTACCGCAATCGTTACGCCATCAGGTACTACCCCATTTGCGCCCAGCATGCCTTTAGAAAAATCGGCGATATGCATCGAACCGCCTTTGCCGCCACTGGTACCATTCGCACGGCCAAAGAGCTCGCACATCATGCGCGCGGGCGATACACCTTTGGCAATAGCATGGCCATGGCCCCGGTGGTAGCTTGAGACAAAGTCTTGTTCAAGTAGGTGGTGGCATATGCCAGTCGCTATGGCTTCTTCGCCGCTGTACTGGTGAACCGAACCCCTTACATGCCCGTCTTTGAGGGCCTGGCCTGCGGCTTCTTCAAATTGACGAATACGATGCATGCAAAGCAGCATCGCACGGACAGCAGTAGCGTCAATCAACTTTGATTTTGAGGTCACGAATCAACTGTCCCCAGTACTGGTAGTCGGAAGCCATACCCGTACTCAACACGTTGGCAGAAGTTCCCGTGGGTGTGAGTCCTAATCCGCGCAGACGCTCTTGTATGTCTGGCATTTTCACAATCTTGACGATTTCTACGTTGAGCCTGTTCACAATTTCGTCGGGGGTGTTGGTTGGAGTAAATACGCCATGCCATGAATTCCCAATTACGCCGTTGACGTCTAACGTTGGTGAGAATTCTGTCATGGTGGGAACATCTGGCAGGCTAGCAATGCGCTCTGCACCAGAAATACCAAGGGCTTTGATCTTGCCTGCTTTGATAGAAGGAATTGCGGTCGTAGATGCTTCTAAATACATGCTGACCACACCGCTCATCACATCTGGACCAGGGTTGGTTTTGTAGGGGATATGGTTAAACGAAATACCTAACCGTGTTGCCCAAGCTTCTAAAGCAATGTGGGGCTGAGAACCAACACCTGCTGATGCATAGTCAATCTTTCCAGGGTTGCGTTTGGCGTACTCCACCATTTCTTTCATGGTGTTGTAAGGCGCATTAGGAGTCGCAGTCAGGATGTGTGGAACGATCAAAATTTGCGATACCGCTTTGAAATCTTTGAGCGGGTTGTACTTGGCGTTAGGGTAGATGTGCGGCGCGATGGCCATAGGCCCCTTGACGGTGAAGAATAAGTTGTAACCATCTCCCGGCATAGCCGCTGCGGCTTCAGCGCCGATCATGCCGCCTGCTCCGGGACGGTTATCGATGATGACGGGTTGTCCCAACGCCTGCGTTAGTTTGTCGCCAATCAAACGTGCCACGATGTCAGGCGAAATACCTGCCGCATAGGGCACGATCATTTTGATAGGGCGATTGGGATAGGGCCCAGTTTGAGACCAAGTGCTGGAAGATGCGATTGCGGCAACGCTTAAAGCGGCAGCGGTTAGTAAGTGTCTGCGTTTCATGGTGAATGCTCCAGTGAATGAACAAACGCCATGCTACGAATAGCCGCCCAGCCATACACCCGAGCAAACCCTTGCTATCCCTTTCAAAGTGCCTCAAAGTGTCACTAAGAGGTCAGAGAGATATAAAACTTTAGAGCAACAGCATGCCTGTTAGGTGGTTGATGACAATTTCTAATATTTGTAATAGAACTAGCAGCGCCAAAGGCGAGAGATCTATCCCGCCTATTTGCGGCAAAACACTACGCAATGGTTGCAGCAAGGGCTCTACAAGTCGAGCTAAAAAATACCCGGCCTCAGAACCTGTGCGCACCCAAGACAAAAGAGCATAAGCAATCACCAACCACACCAAGCTCGACATGGCCAGATGCACCAGCTCTAACAAACTAAGTACAGCCAAGGCCTGCCAATTAGGTTCAACCTGTGATATCAAGGTGATGACACACAACTTAGCAAGTACCACCAAATAAGCGGCGATCAAACTCGCCGTATCGAGTCTTCCAATAGAGGGAATAAAGCGCCTCAGAGGTAATACGCACCAATTGGTAAATGCAAAAATAAATGGCGCAAAAGGATTGCCTGATTGCAAGGACAGACTGACACGTTGAAACTGCATATACAAACGCAACAAGCAAGT
>DDYJ01000202.1:4631-4761 GCA_002347905.1 Comamonadaceae bacterium UBA2237
TCTCACCTGCACAACCGCGCACGCTTGCGCACACCAGAAGCGTCCATTACCAAGGCTTTCAACGTGAAGACGGCCTCTGGGATATTGAAGGTCATTTGCGCGATACCAAGCCCATGGTCTTCGATATTCC
>DDYJ01000155.1:0-2973 GCA_002347905.1 Comamonadaceae bacterium UBA2237
CAAAACAGCAAGCAACTCAATATGTACAAGGGTATGCCAACGTTTCAAGAGTTTGCCAATACAGGCTACGCCCACAAGACGCAGATTAACTTCCAAGGCGTTGATATCCAAATCCACTATTTGCAAAATAGTCCAGCCCTTCAAGTGGACAAGCTCTTTCTTTTTTGGAAGGAGTATTTCAAAGCGTCCGGCTCGAAAAGCTTGGATTTAGTGGCTTTACCGGGCTGATTAATCGCGATAATGTCGCAGGAGCATTTGTATGAACTTCTACGCGCGAACAACTTCAGCTGTTTTATTCAGCATTTTTCTCGGCCAACCAGTTTGGGCCCAAACTTTCAAAATGTCTTGCGAATTGGAAGGCATTGTCCCCGCTTTAGAAGACCGAAAACTTAAGCCAGAGAAGGTGGTCGTAGAAATTCAAACCATGGGTAAAAATTTATTCATGAAGGTAGTGGGCTCTAATCTCTACACCGTTCAGGCTAGTAGTTTGACCACCGAAGAATTTGCGGGCAAAAACCTCACCACTGAAAAACAAATGGGTGTCACCCGTAAAAATAAGACTACAGGTTGGGAGTCAGAGATTCGTATAGAACGCGAAACGGTGATGTTGACAGCCTTTAACGATATGGACTACCGAGGCAAAACAGTTCGTGTGCTTTTGTCGGGTCCTTGCATTCGACCCTAATAAATAGTGACGTAGCGCGCGTGTTTCTGAAGTCAAGTCAACCAACACCAAAAGCCTGTGCACGATCCTGTGAAGTACTGGATCAACAGATCAATGGCACTGCCTACCAGCAACAATGGCAGCCCCAAATAAACAAATACCCACCACACCACCCACAAAGTCAGATGAGGTTCTTCCAGACGGAATCCCATCACGGTTTCATTTTGTTTGCGTTGGCGATAGGCTTTGAGCATCGTGAGATTTTAGGCGCATGAAAGTCACTTGGGACGCTATAGACGCAGCGACCTGGGACGCGCACCATGCTCGCATGGGTGCTGCCTTGCAGCAAGATTGGGCTTATGGCGCTTGCATGAAAACTTTAGGCGTGCATGTATTGCGTGGATGGGTGACGCGCAATGGCGAGCCTGTCGCGTTAGCGCAATTTATCGTGCGTTATTTTGCAGGGCAGATAGCAAGCATGGCATTGTGCTCCTTAGGTCCCGTGTGGCTTGTGCCATTGACTGCAAAAGAAAAAGTACAAACATACCTTGCTCTGAAAAAAACTATTCCGCTGAATAAGCTGCGTGTGGTGCTCTTTACGCCTGCTGAAGTCCAAGGTGCTGATCTTGGTCTTTCTCCATGGCGCAGGGTCATGACAGGGCAAAGTACGGTGATGTTAGATATCACTCAGTCGTTGACGGATCTTCGTGCTGGCTTGGATAAGCGCTGGCGGCATCGGTTGGGCGGTGCTGAAAATTCTGAATTAACGGTTCACCGTGTAGGCACGAATCCTGGTCAATACCGCTGGTTGTTAGATGCGGATATGCAGCAACGTCAGCAACGCGGTTTATTGGGTCTGCCACTACAGTTTTTTGATCTTTACGCGCAGTCGCGCCAACAGCCTAGTAAAAATATTTTGACAATACGTGCTGACGTTGGTCGCGACAGAGTCGCAGGTATGTTGTTTTTGATCCACGGCGAGGCGGCAACGTACCAAGTGGGTTGGACCAATGATGTGGGACGTGACCAGCACGCGCATAACCTCATCTTGTGGCATGGCATTCAAGAATTGCAAGCGCGTGGTGTGCGCGTTTTGGACCTTGGCGGTGTTAACACCATTCGCAGTGCTGGCATTGCGCGTTTCAAAATGAGCACAGGTGGACAAGTCATCACCTATGCTGGCAGTTATTTTTAAATCGCCATGTTGACTGTTTCAAACATATCTTGCGTGCGTGGCCATAAGCCTTTGTTTGCGCCTGTGAGTTTTTCATTACAACCTGGACAAGTCTTGCATTTGGAAGGTGATAACGGCATAGGCAAAACATCTTTATTGCGCATTATTTGTGGTTTGTCGCATGCCGACGGGGGTGAGGTTTTATGGAATGGGAGTTCCTTAAGTAAACAGCACCCTGAAGTTGTAGAGGCTTTTCGTGCAGCGCTTTGTTACATGGGACATCACCAATCTTTGAAAGATGAATTAACTGCGATTGAAAATTTATTATTCGATGCACAAATTGCAGGGCGCATTTTGTCTTACGACAAAGCCATGGATGCATTGCAAAAAATGGGATTAAAAAACCGCGCCCATTTACCACTGCGCGTTTTGTCACAAGGACAAAAGCGCCGAACGGCTTTGGCGCGTTTATCGCTAACCGACGCTAAGTTGTGGGTGCTCGATGAGCCCTTTGTAGCCTTGGATACGCATTCATTGAATAGTTTGCAAGTGATACTGGCAAACCATGTGCAACAAGGCGGTATGTTGCTCTACACCAGCCACCAGGCTGTGGAGCTATTGAAGACCAATGGGCATCTTGTGGATATCCGCTCTGTTCAAATGGTGGCAGCATGATGTGGCAAGCATATTGGGCGGTTGTGCGACGCGATGTGTTGCTAGCGTGGCGGCGTAAAAGCGAAGGATTGAGCGCCGTATTTTTCTTTGTGGTGGTGGCTGCTTTGTTTCCACTTGGAATTGGCCCAGAGTTGACCGTGTTGCGCAATATTGCCCCTGGTGTTTTATGGGTGGGCGCTTTGCTTTCTTCGATGCTTGCTTTGCAGCGTTTGTTTGAAGCAGATTTTCGTGATGGTACTTTAGAGCAAATGGCTTTGTCACCGATCGCAATGCCCCTATTGGTTGGGGCAAAAATGCTGGCGCATTGGTTGGTCTCAGGCTTGCCGTTGGTATTATTAGCACCGGTTTTGGGATTGCAGTTTGACTTATCAGGCGACGCCTTAGTCACCCTCACTTTCGCCCTGCTTTTGGGTACTCCGATTTTGTCTTTGGTAGGTGGCGTTGGTGCTGCTTTGACCCT
>DDYJ01000155.1:3115-5064 GCA_002347905.1 Comamonadaceae bacterium UBA2237
TTGCGCATTGCGCTGGAATGATAGTTTTATGAATATGTTTCGCGCGAGTTTTTGGCTACATTACGCTGGACCGCAAGCCTTTTATGGTTTGGCGGGACGCGTATGGCCATGGTGTGCTGCTTTGGCTGCCGTGTTTGGCGTGTGGGGATTGTGGTTGGGCTTTATGGTCGCACCTGCAGATGCGCAACAGGGCGAGGGTTATCGCATTATTTTTGTACACGTTCCAGCGTCATGGATGTCTATGGTCATCTATATGGCCATGGCGTTTTGGAGCGTGTTGGGTTTGACTTTCAATACCCGTTTGTCCGGAATGATGACGCGTGCTCTTGCCCCAACTGGCGCTATGTTTGCATTCCTATCATTGTGGACTGGAGCCCTTTGGGGTAAACCGATGTGGGGCACTTGGTGGGTGTGGGATGCGCGTTTGACGTCCGAATTGATTTTGTTTTTTCTCTACTTGGGCTATATCGCTTTGACCTCGGCTATTGATGATCAGCGCAGAGGCGATCGCGCAGGTGCTTTGATTGCGATTGTGGGTGCCATCAATGTCCCCATCATTTATTTCTCGGTGAAGTGGTGGAACACCTTGCACCAAGGAGCATCTGTTTCATTAACTAAATCGCCCACTATGGCGCAAGTGATGTTGTGGGGTATGTTGTTAATGGCAATGTGCTTTTGGCTCTACACCATTGCCCTGGTTTTGTACCGAGTACGGACAACCATTTTGCAGCGCGAATCACATACTGCATGGGTACAAGCGATAGTCCAGGAGGTTGCATGATGTGGGAAAGTTGGAGCCAGTTCTGGGACATGGGTGGCTACGGCCTCTATGTTTGGGGCAGTATGGGTGTCACCTCAGCATGTATGGCCATTGAAGTTTGGCAGGCGCGTTCGGCACATCATCAACACCTTGCTCAATTGCGTGAAGAGCACGAAGGTCATCTATGAAAGCAAGAACGCGTCGATTCATATGGATTGCTGTTGGCGTTTTGGTCTTATGCGCTGCAGCTGCATTTGTATTGAACGCATTTCAAAGCAACTTGGTGTTTTTCTTCACGCCTACGCAAGTAATCAAAGGGGAGGCCCCTAAAGGCCGGACTTTCCGTGCAGGCGGTATGGTGAAAGAAAACAGTTTGGTGCGTGATGGCAACGCTGTGCGCTTTGTTATCACCGACACCATGCAAGAAATGCCCGTGACCTACGTGGGTTTATTGCCAGACTTGTTCAAAGAAGGCAAAGGTGTGGTTGCACAAGGTAAGCTGGGAGAAGATGGCATCTTCGTTGCCAGTGAAGTACTCGCTAAGCACGACGAAAACTACATGCCACCAGAAGCCAAGCATGCGATGGACCAAGCGGCAGCCGCTAAAGCTGCGCAATCTTTAAAACCATAAACACAAAGCCTTAGGCATTCCATGATTCCTGAACTCGGTCATTTCGCGCTTATCTTGGCGACTATCGTTGCGTTGATTCAAGGCGTGCTGCCTTTGACGGGAACTTTTGTGCCCTCTAGAACGCTTCAAGTTACTTTGCAAACTCTGGCCAGGCCCATGGCGGTATTGCAGTGTGCGTTGGTCGCTTGCGCTTTTGCCGCGTTAGCGACTGCTTTCTTAACGAATGATTTTTCGGTGACCTATGTCGCTCAGCATTCCAATTCTTTATTGCCTAAGCCCTACCAATTTGCCGCAGTATGGGGTGGGCATGAAGGCTCACTTTTGCTTTGGGTGTTGTTGTTAGCGGTGTGGTCGATGGCCGTCGCGTTGTTTTCTAAAAGTTTGCCCCTAGACATGGTGGCGCGGGTTTTGAGTGTCTTGGGATTGATATCGGTAGGCTTTTTACTGTTCATCCTCACGACATCGAACCCTTTCGAGCGTCTGTTGCCTGCCGCACTTGACGGCCGTGATTTAAATCCTTTACTACAAGACCCAGGTCTTGTGATACATCCGCCCATG
>DDYJ01000155.1:5097-5806 GCA_002347905.1 Comamonadaceae bacterium UBA2237
GCATGGGCGCGTTGGTCGCGTCCTTGGACGGTGATTGCGTGGACATTTCTCACCTTTGGCATTGGCCTGGGTTCTTGGTGGGCCTATTACGAATTAGGTTGGGGTGGTTGGTGGTTTTGGGATCCCGTTGAAAACGCCTCGTTGATGCCATGGCTGGTTGCAACAGCATTGATCCACTCTTTGATGGTGACCGAGAAACGTGGCAGTTTCAAAGCATGGACCGTGTTGTTAGCAATAGCCGCGTTTTCTTTGTCGCTGCTCGGAACATTCTTGGTGCGTTCTGGCGTTTTGACATCGGTGCATGCGTTTGCATCCGACCCTAAACGTGGCGTGTTTGTCTTGATTTTTTTGGCAGTGGTGGTTGGTGCATCGCTCTCCTTGTTTGCATGGCGCGCGCCGCGCGTGACTTTAGGCGGGCGCATGGAGTTGGTATCGCGTGAGTCATTTTTGCTGGCCAATAGCGTATTGCTTGTGGTCGCAACCGGTGCAGTGTTGCTTGGAACGATTTACCCCTTGATCATTGATGCCTTAAATATGGGTAAGTTGTCCGTTGGACCGCCTTATTTCAACGCGGTGTTTGCGCCTCTGTTAGTGCCTACGGTGTTTTTGATGGTGCCTGGCTCTATCGCGCGATGGCGTGAAGCCAAGGTGTCTGAGATTGCGCATACCCTGCGTTACTCTGGTCTTGCTGCTGTCGTGTTGGCAGTTG
>DDYJ01000106.1:0-198 GCA_002347905.1 Comamonadaceae bacterium UBA2237
GACAATATTTCGCTCGATGTGCATGGTCAATTCATAGAAGTCTTGCAAGATGCCGCCACGCTCTCGGGCGACATCACAACGCAATCCCAACAAGATGACGATGACGAAACACCTGCGGGTCCGTTGGCTATTGCCGTGGATGTCAATGAAGTTCCTGCCGCAGAGGTTTCCCAACCGTGACAGGGATGTTTGTAAAAG
>DDYJ01000106.1:236-2841 GCA_002347905.1 Comamonadaceae bacterium UBA2237
GCTTTGGCTTTTGTACGTTTGCAAGTGGCGGAACGCATAGACCGTGTATTCAAAGATGCACCCCTTGAAGTGATTTTGGTCAACACCCGCATACAAGATACGCCACCAGATAAAGCACAAGCCTTGGCACAAACGCAATTGGCAGGTGGAGGTGAACTCAAGTCGGGCCGTGCCGCGTCGCCGCTGCTGAGCGCCAACGAAACAGCGCAAGGTGACACCACGCAAATGCTGCAGCAACAAGTGGCCGCCATGCGTAAAGAACAGTCTTTGTTACTCGCGCAAGTAAAAAATATGATTGCGGCTATTCCGCCCCCTCAGCCAGAAAAAGGGCGCGTCGCCAATGAGGCGGTCGAACAAAAGCGTCGCCAGTTACTCAAGCTCTTGGCTGAGATCGAACTGCGTATAGAGCAAGACAATTTACGCCCCCGCAAACATTACATCAGTCCCGCCACACGAGAAGTCGCCTATGCCCAGTATTACGATGGCATGCGACGCAAGATTGAAGAACGTGGCACGCGTAATTTTCCTGAACGCATGGGGCAGAAAATTTATGGTGAGCTCACCATGATCATCACCATCAATGCCGATGGTCGCGTCCTCAACACAGAGGTGGTGCAAGCATCTGGCAACAGTGAACTTGATAGGCGCGCCCAAGCCATTGCCGTGAGTGCTGGCCCTTTTGGTGAATTCACCAAAGAGATGCGAAAGCAAGCAGATCAACTCGCCATCATTTCGCGTTTTATTTTCAGCCGCGACAACGCTTTGCGTACGCTTGGCGAAGCTAGCAACTGAGGCACTGGCGCATGGGCTATTCAAACATATTGCGCTCAGCTCGACATCCCATTACACGTTGGGCGCTATTGGTGTTGTGTGCATTCTTAGGCTTACAACTTTTTTTCTTGATGAAAATTGCGGTGATGGCACGCGTAGCACCCGAGTCAACTGCGTTCGAACGAACACAGGCTTGGCAAATATTCCAAACCAAGCAACACTTGCCTTGGCGACAAACTTGGGTGCCGTACAACAAAATCTCCGACCAACTCAAACGCGCAGTCATTGCATCTGAGGACGATATCTTTGCCCAGCATGACGGCGTGCAGTGGGAGGCCATCGAAAAAGCCTGGGCTAAAAATGCCAAAGCAGAATTGCAAGCGAGTCGTGCATCGCAGAAAAATCCAGCAGTCAAAGTGGTGGGTGGTTCCACCATTACCCAGCAGTTGGCTAAGAATCTTTTTTTAGCAGGCGAGCGCACTTTTGTGCGCAAGGGCCAAGAATTTGTACTGACATTGATGCTTGAAGCACTTTTGGATAAGCAACGTATTTTGGAGCTCTACCTCAACCATGTGGAATGGGGCGAGGGTATTTTTGGAGCTGAGGCTGCAGCGCAACATTATTTTTCTAAATCCGCCTACCAATTAAGCCCATGGGAAGCCGGCCGCTTAGCAGTGATGCTGCCACGCCCCAAGCATTACCAAAAATTTCCTCTCTCAGAATACCTCGCCGGTCGCACAGAGATCATCTTGACTCGTATGCCACGTGCGCAACTTCCTTAAAGGCAAGCTATGCGTATCCTAGGAATTGACCCCGGACTACGCACCACGGGTTTTGGCGTGGTCGATTTAGACGGACAAAAATTGCGCTATGTTGCTAGCGGAACGATCCGTACCGACAAAGTCGAACAAGGGTTGTTGCCGCAACGCCTTAAAGTTTTGTACGACGGAATCCATGAAGTCATTGCCCGTTACCAGCCCGCGTGCAGTGCTGTAGAGATTGTTTTCGTCAATGTCAACCCACAAGCCACTTTATTATTGGGCCAAGCACGGGGTGCATGTCTCACTGCACTGGTGTCATGCAATTTACCGGTTGCTGAGTACACCGCATTGCAAATGAAAAAAGCAGTAGCAGGGCACGGCAAAGCACAAAAAGCGCAGGTGCAAGAAATGGTGAAACGATTGCTCAATCTGCCCACCTTGCCAGGGCCCGATGCGGCGGACGCTTTGGGCTTAGCGATTACGCATGCACATGCGGGGCATGTGATGCATCAATTGGCGGAAGAAACGTCTTTGGCCAGGACTACCAGCGGTATGTACCGCGCGGGTCGTAGCAAGTAATTACCAAGCTGGGGCTAGATGCGCCAATCCTGGGGGGGCTTGTTGTACGTCTTGGAACGTCACTGTTTCATAGCTATCTGGCTGACTCAATAATTCACGCAAGAGTTTGTTGTTCATCGCGTGGCCCGAACGAAATGCGCAGTAAGACGCCAACAAGGGCTTGCCTAATAAAAACAAATCGCCCATGGCGTCGAGGATTTTGTGTTTCACAAATTCATCGTCGTAACGCAGGCCATCGCTATTTAATACTTTGTAGTCGTCCATGACGATAGCGTTGTCTAAACCACCACCCATACCCAATCCATTGGCGCGCATAGTCTCCACATCTTTGGTAAATCCAAAAGTACGTGCTCGCGCGATATCACGGGTGTAGACGTCTTTGTCCATGTCGAAGACCACACGTTGTCCAGTTTGATCGACAGCTGGATGATGGAAATCAATTTCAAAAGTGAGTTTGTAGCCATGGTGCGGATCTAAGCGCGCCCACTTGGTGG
>DDYJ01000065.1:0-1737 GCA_002347905.1 Comamonadaceae bacterium UBA2237
GCTGAGATTGTTGATACCGCCAAGCGCACCGGCGCGATTGTCAAAGGCCCAGTGCCTTTGCCAACCCGCATGAAGCGTTTTGACATCTTGCGTTCCCCGCACGTCAATAAATCCAGCCGTGACCAGCTCGAAATTCGTACCCACCAGCGTCTGATGGACATCGTTGACCCTACCGATAAAACGGTAGACGCTTTGATGAAACTCGACTTGCCCGCGGGCGTGGATGTTGAAATCAAGTTGCAGTAATGCAACGTTTGGGTGCGGGCTTTAGCCCCGCCTAAACAAACCAGCCCCATAAAGCTTGCCAGTGGGGCGAAAAAAGCGATACAATCGCAGGCTCTGAGCTTAAAAGCCCAGGGCAATTTATCAACCTTCTTTCACATTCCAAACGTGGCTGCCAATTGAAGTGGCCACGGTGAGAGTTTTGGAGAACAACAATGAGTCAAAGCATCCGTTTGGGATTGCTGGGACGCAAGGTGGGCATGATGCGTCTGTTCACTGATGAAGGGGATGCTATTCCCGTCACAGTGCTAGATGTATCTAACAACCGTGTCACCCAGGTCAAGACCCAGGAAAATGACGGCTACGTAGCCTTGCAGGTTACGTTTGGTGCGCGCAAATCATCGCGTGTGACCAAGCCAATGGCTGGACACCTTGCGAAAGCAGGCGTCGAAGCTGGCGAAATCATCCAAGAATTCCAAGTCAACGCTGACACTGCTGCTAAATATGCTGCAGGTGCCACCGTGCCCGTGTCTGATGTTTTTGCAGTCGGCCAACAAGTCGACGTGCAAGGCACCACCATCGGTAAAGGCTTTGCAGGCACGATCAAGCGTCACCACTTCAAGTCACAGCGCGCGTCGCACGGTAACAGCCGTTCGCACAACGTGCCGGGCTCGATCGGTATGGCGCAAGATCCAGGCCGCGTGTTCCCAGGCAAGCGTATGTCGGGTCACCTAGGCGTGGACACCGTGACCACCCAAAACCTCGACATCATCCGCATCGACGAAGCACGCCAACTCTTGTTGGTTCGTGGCGCAGTCCCCGGCTCAGCTGGTGGTTTTGTGACTGTGCGTCCTGCGGTTAAATCTAAAGGAGCGAATTGATGCAAGTCGAACTCCTGAACGACCAAGGTCAAGCATCGGCTAAGTACGACGCCCCTGAAACTGTTTTCGGTCGCGAATACAACGAAGACTTGGTGCACCAAATCGTCGTGGCTTACCAAGCCAACGCACGCCAAGGCACACGCGCGCAAAAAGACCGCGAACAAGTCAAGCACTCTACGAAGAAGCCGTTCAAGCAAAAAGGTACTGGCCGTGCGCGCGCTGGTATGACGTCTTCGCCTATTTGGCGTGGCGGCGGTCGGATTTTCCCGAACATGCCTGACGAAAACTTCACACAAAAAATCAACAAGAAGATGTACCGCGCTGGTATGGCGTCCATTTTCTCGCAACTCGCACGCGAAGGCCGTTTGGCTGTGGTCGAGTCGTTGAAAGTGGAGTCGCCCAAAACAAAATTGCTCGCTGCCAAATTCAAAGCGATGAATTTGCAATCGGTGTTGGTCATTTCTGACGAAGTGGACGACAACCTGTACTTGGCTTCACGCAATCTGCCCAACGTGATGGTGGTCGAGCCCCGTTACGCCGATCCATTGTCATTGGTCCACTACCGCAAGGTGTTGGTGACCAAGGCTGCCATGGACCAACTCAAGGAGATGTTCGCATGAGCCACGGACACCAA
>DDYJ01000065.1:1806-2593 GCA_002347905.1 Comamonadaceae bacterium UBA2237
ACCAAAGGCAAAACCAAGCGTTTTGGCAAATCCATCGGCCGTCGCGACAACGTGCGCAAGGCTTATGTGACGCTCAAGCCCGGTCAAGAACTCAACATCTCTGGGGAGGCCGCTTAATCATGGCAGTCATCAAGATGAAACCGACATCGCCCGGTCAACGCGGCGTTGTCAAAGTTACCCGTGACCACCTGCACAAAGGTGAGCCTTACGCCCCGTTGCTGGAACCCCAGCACCAAAAATCGGGTCGTAACAACAACGGTCACATCACTACCCGTCACAAGGGCGGTGGTCACAAGCACCACTACCGTGTGGTTGACTTCCGTCGTAACAAAGACGCGATACCTGCCAAGGTCGAGCGTATTGAGTACGACCCTAACCGCACGGCGCACATCGCTTTGATTTGCTATGCAGACGGTGAGCGTGCGTACATCATTGCACCGCGTGGATTAGAAGTTGGCGCAACATTGCTCAGCGGTTCGGAAGCTCCGATCCGTGCGGGTAACACTTTGCCCATCCGCAACATCCCTGTGGGTTCAACCATCCATTGCATCGAATTGAAGCCTGGTGCTGGTGCGCAAATCGCGCGCTCCGCTGGCACGTCAGCCACTTTGTTGGCGCGTGAAGGCACTTACGCCCAAGTGCGTATGCGCTCTGGTGAAGTTCGCAAAATCCACATCGAATGCCGCGCCACCATTGGTGAGGTAGCAAACGAAGAACACAGTCTGCGCCGTTTGGGCAAAGCAGGCGTCAAGCGCTGGATGGGTATTCGCCCAACCGTGCGCGGCGT
>DDYJ01000129.1:0-1357 GCA_002347905.1 Comamonadaceae bacterium UBA2237
GCCAAGCGGTTGGCCAATGGACTACACACCAGTGGATCAAGAAAGCAGTGTTGCTCTCTTTCCGATTAAAGGACAACGAAGTCATCAAAGCCGGTGATCTGGGCTTCTACGACAAAGTACCTACCAAGTTTGCGCATTTGAGCGAAGAAGAGATGAAAGCCAGCGGCGTTCGCGTGGTGCCACCTGCAGTAGCTCGCCGTGGTAGCTACATCGCCAAGGGCGCGATTCTCATGCCCAGTTACGTCAACATTGGCGCATATGTCGACGAAGGCACCATGGTCGACACTTGGGCTACTGTTGGTTCATGCGCGCAAGTGGGTAAAAACGTCCATTTGTCGGGCGGTGTAGGTTTGGGCGGCGTGCTCGAACCTGTTCAAGCCAACCCCACCATCATTGAAGACAACTGCTTTATTGGCGCACGCTCCGAGGTTGTGGAAGGTGTGATTGTTGAGGAGAACTCCGTCATTTCAATGGGTGTTTATATCGGCCAAAGCACCAAAATCTTCGACAGAGCGACTGGAGAGGTGACTTACGGACGTATTCCTGCTGGCTCAGTTGTGGTGTCTGGTAATTTACCTAGCGCAGATGGTAAATACAGCTTGTATTGCGCAGTGATCGTTAAGCGTGTCGACGCCCAAACCCGTGCCAAAACTTCGTTGAACGATTTGTTGCGCGACTAAATTTTCGTTTTTTTGCCATGTCCCGCACCCTAGCGATTGCCGAACAACTGATTGCACGTCCTTCGACAACGCCTGAGGATGCCGGATGTTTGGACTTGATTGCCTCTCACCTTGCGCCCTTGGGTTTTGTTTGCGAACGCATCGATAGCGGGCCAGACACATTTCGTGTCAGCAATTTGTGGGCAATCAAACGCAGCACGCAAGCCAACGCCAAAACATTGGTATTTGCGGGTCATACCGATGTAGTGCCAACCGGCCCCATTGCCCAATGGCGTAGCGACCCTTTCACGCCAACCCACCGCGACGGTAAATTGTTTGGCCGGGGTAGTAGTGATATGAAAACCTCATTGGCTGCCATGGTGGTTTCTATTGAAGAATTTTTAACGGCACAGCCTGACCCCACTTTCAATATTGCCTTGCTTTTTACCAGCGATGAAGAAGGCCCTGCAGTGGATGGAACAGTCAAAGTTTGCGAAGCGTTAAAAGCACGTGGCGAAAAACTCGATTGGTGCATTGTGGGTGAACCCACATCGGTAGAACGCACAGGCGACATGATCAAAAACGGCCGCCGTGGCACGATGAGTGGCAAGCTCACGATCAAAGGTATTCAGGGGCATATTGCCTACCCCCAGTTAGCGATCAACCCCATCCATACCTTTGCACCCGCCATGGCTGAA
>DDYJ01000129.1:1380-1568 GCA_002347905.1 Comamonadaceae bacterium UBA2237
TGGCAAATTAGCAATATCCATGCGGGCACGGGTGCTAGCAATGTCATTCCTGGGGAATGCGTTGTAGATTTCAATTTCCGCTTCTCTACCGAATGCACTCCTGAAAAACTGCAACGCGGTGTAGAGGAAGTTTTAATACGGCACAAGCTGAACTACGAACTCACATGGGTCATTGGCGGTTTGCCATT
>DDYJ01000129.1:1639-3902 GCA_002347905.1 Comamonadaceae bacterium UBA2237
AGCGATGGCCGCTTCATTGCACAAATATGTTCGCAAGTCATCGAATTAGGACCACCCAACGCAACCATTCATAAGATTGATGAACACATTGCTATTGCAGATATAGAACCGCTCAAAAATATCTACCGACGGGTTTTAGAACGCTTACACGGCCTAGCCTCTGGCAACGAACAGCGCGTGCAATGACGTCACGACAAAGACTGCGCGCATTAATCACTGACTGTGCTGCCCAACTTGAAAGTGCTCACGTCCATGCGGGATTAAGTTTTGGGCACGGCACGACCAATGCACAGGACGAGGCGGCTTGGTTAGTTTTGTGGCAACTTGGTTTGCCCTTAGATACAGACTTTACAGACAACGAACAGGACGCTTGGGTTGAAGTATCCAAAATTACCCAAGTTCATCAATTGATTACGCAACGTATAGAGACCCGCAAGCCTGCCGCGTATTTGACGCAAGAAGCTTGGTTGCAAGGCGTTTCTTTTTATGTGGATGAACGCGTGATCGTTCCGCGGTCGCTAATTGCTGAAGTCTTAGTCTCTGGAAGTATCGATCCCTGGTTATCAACCCACACCGAGTGGGTACTCGATATGTGCACTGGTAACGGCAGTTTGGGTATTCTTGCTGCCCTTGCTTATCCAGAAGTACAGGTGATTGGCAGTGATATCAGCACAGAAGCCCTAAAGGTTGCAGAAATTAATATCGATCGCCATGGATTGCAAATGCGCATGAAAGTGGTGCAGTCAGATGGCTTTAAAAATATCCAAAATAAATTTGATCTTATTTTGTGTAACCCGCCCTATGTTAATAGCCAGAGCATGGCGATATTGCCCAAAGAATATGTCAGGGAACCTGCATTAGCCTTAGATGGCGGCCCCGATGGCATGCGCTTTATTTCTCAGCTATTGATTGACGCTCCCAATTACATGCAAGAGGATGCTGTTTTGGTTTTAGAAATTGGCAATGAACGCGATTTCTTCGAAGCCGCTTTTCCTCAACTCGACGTGGTTTGGTTAAGCACCAGTGCTGGCGATGACCAAGTTCTATTACTGACCCGACAGGCAATCATTCTTAACAACCACCACACATGATTACCTTAAAAAATATTGTTTTGCGCCGAAGTGCCAAAGTCTTGCTAGACAGTGCGACCGTCACCATCAATCCATCCGAAAAAGTGGGATTGGTAGGTCGCAATGGGGCTGGCAAATCAACACTCTTTGGACTCTTGAACGGTAGCTTGCAAGAAGATGCCGGCGAATACTACATCCCAGCGCAATGGCGTATGGGGCAAGTGGCACAGGACATGCCTGAGACGGGCCAAAGCGCCACCGAATTTGTGATCGAAGGCGATACGGTTTTGTGTGATGCCCGTCTAGAAGTCGCTGCGGCCGAAGCCAGTGGTGATGGCGATCGTATGGGCCACGCCTATATGGCACTGTATGACGCAGGCGAACATGATGCGCCCGCACGCGCGCAATCCTTGATATTAGGTCTTGGATTTAAAACGACTGAACTAGAAAACCCCGTGAATAGTTTTTCAGGGGGTTGGCGTATGCGTTTGCAGTTGGCGCGTGCTTTGATGTGCCCTTCCGATCTTCTGTTGCTTGATGAGCCCACTAACCACTTGGACTTAGATGCACTGGTTTGGCTTGAAGCTTGGCTCAAACGCTACGAAGGCACGATGCTGGTGATTAGCCATGACCGCGAGTTTTTAGATGCGGTGACCAATGTCACTTTGCATATCGATGCCGCTAAATTGGTGCGTTACGGTGGCAATTACAGCAAGTTTGAGGACATGCGTGCCGAGCAAATGGAACTGCAACAAAACGCCTTTGCTAAGCAGCAAGACAAGATTGCACATTTACAAAAATTCATTGCCCGTTTCAAAGCCAAAGCCAGCAAAGCCAAACAAGCCCAAAGCCGCGTCAAGGCTTTGGATCGGATGGAAAAAATTGCGCCTTTGCTTGCTGATGCAGACTTTAGTTTTGAGTNNAGCCTGCTAATTTGCCCAACCCTATGCTGTCTATGCAAGGTGTGTCATTTGGCTACCCACCCATGCCGGATGCACCTGCAGGCTCACCCCCCACTGTGATTGTGCAAAATGTCAGTCGGTCGGTCTTAGCCGGTCAGCGTATTGGTATCTTGGGCGCCAACGGCCAAGGTAAATCCACCGTAGTAAAAACCATTGCGCGTGATTTAGAGGCATTGGCTGGAGAAATTACAGAAGGTAAAGGCCTCAATATCGGTTACTTTGCCCAGCAAG
>DDYJ01000088.1:0-550 GCA_002347905.1 Comamonadaceae bacterium UBA2237
GGGTCATCCGATAATTGGCGAGAATCCATGGTGTGCAGATCGTAACGCGCTGCCCCACTTCATTTTTACTTCACAACACTTTTATGCGCTCTTGGGCTTTGGTTACCGGTGGTGGTGTGCGTCTTGGACGCGAGATCTGCTTGGCATTTGCCAAAGCGGGATGGAATGTGGCGTGCCATTACAACCACTCTGAAACTTCTGCGCTTAGCGTATGTGACGAAGTTCGCGCCTTAGGTGTTGACGCCATCGCAGTGCAGGGTGCACTTGATGATGAAGCGAGTTGCCATCGCATCTTTCATGCGACCTTAACAACTACGAAGCACCATCTGCACTGCATTGTGAATAATGCTTCCTTGTTTGTGCCTGATACGGGCGACAGATTTGATGAGGCCCAAGCGCTGGCGCAACTCAAAGTCAATTTGTTGGCGCCTATGCACTTTGGCAAATGGCTGGCTGAACTGCATAGCCAAACAACCACTGATATTCAAAAAGCTAATACAGCCAAACCTTCCTTGGTGCATGTTCTCGATCAAAAGGTGTTTAACCTCAA
>DDYJ01000088.1:560-1092 GCA_002347905.1 Comamonadaceae bacterium UBA2237
GTGAACGCAGTGGCTCCTGGTCTTTTGTACTTAAGTGGCCCGCAGTCACAAACAAATTTTGATCGTGCTGCACAAGTCAATTTACTCCAACAAGCTATCAACCCTGCAGATGTCGCGCGAAGTGTGGTTTTTCTTGCAGAAAGCGCCAGCACCACGGGCACAACGCTACGCGTCGACAATGGTCAACATTTGGTGCCACTTGCGCGTGACGTCATGTTTGTAGTGGAAGATCTTTTAAAACCATGAACGACAAACTTCTCTTAACTTGCCGCCGTCTTTTTTTACGTGGCTTCACCGTGCAAGTGCATATTGGCATTCACGACTTCGAATTACATGCAGCGCAACGCATCGTGCTCGATGTCGATCTTTATGTCTCGATGCAAGGCACCAGCCCCAAGGATGATCGCATCGACGAAGTGGTCGATTACGACTTTATCCGCGCTGTTGTGCATGCGCGCATTGCGCAAGGCCATATCAATCTGCAAGAAACTCTGTGTGACGATATCTTGAACCGATTGCTCGAGCACACTGG
>DDYJ01000088.1:1215-2191 GCA_002347905.1 Comamonadaceae bacterium UBA2237
GAACTCAACCTAGGCAGCCAACCGCTGATGCCCAGTGATGACGATATCCACCATGTGCTCGACTACCGCAAGGTGCGCAACATCATCATCAGCGAGTGCACTGCAGAGCATGTCAATTTGTTAGAAAGTTTGATTGGTAAGTTAGCGCATCGTTTGATGCAACTGCCTGGTGTATTGGGCGTTCGCGTCAAAATCGCCAAGCTTGAAATCTTTGAAGACTGCGAAGTCGCGATTCGCATGGAAACAGGACAATGGTGAACCCAATGACTACCGCTGAAAAACCCGCCCAAATCAAAATCGAACACGAGAACCACAAACTCGAAAAACGTTTGTGCCGCCAAGTCGGCGAAGCCATCGTCGACTACAACATGATCGAAGAAGGCGACAAAGTCATGGTCTGCATGTCGGGCGGCAAAGACAGTTACGCCATGCTCGACATCTTGCTGAAAATGCAAGCGCGTGCACCTATCGCATTTGAATTGATTGCCGTTAACTTAGACCAAAAGCAACCGGGGTTTCCGGCAGATGTTTTGCCTAAATACCTCACACAACTTGGTGTGAAGTTTCGTATTGAGACACAAGACACCTACTCCTTAGTCAAAGAAAAAGTGCCTGAAGGCAAAACCATGTGTAGCTTGTGTTCACGTTTGCGCCGCGGCATTTTGTACCGCGTAGCAGGTGAATTAGGCTGCAACAAGATTGCGCTGGGGCACCACCGTGACGATATATTGCAAACTTTCTTTTTGAATATGTTCTTTGGTGGCAAGCTCAAAAGCATGCCACCCAAATTGGTGAGCGACGGTGGCGACCATATGGTCATTCGACCCTTAGCGTATGTCGCTGAAAAAGATTTGGTGCGCTGGGCTGCTTACCGCCAGTTCCCCATCATTCCTTGCACACTTTGCGGCAGCCAAGATGGTTTGCAACGACAAGTCGTGGGTGAGATGTTGCGCGAATGGGAAAAGAAATTTCCTGG
>DDYJ01000088.1:2304-4587 GCA_002347905.1 Comamonadaceae bacterium UBA2237
AGACGGCGATACCGCGTTTGACCGCGAAGAGTTTCCTGCCCAAGCGCTACCAGGCTTGCAAGTAGTGTCGTTATGAGACAACATATAAGTAATATTTAAGTATTATTTAATGGTCATTTAAAATTTATATCATTGAAATTGTAACGACAGGAGTTACAATTTCAATGATGTTAAATAGGCAATCTGAGTCATTAGTTCGCGAAAAACTATCCCATACACCCGCCGTAGTCTTGCTAGGGCCGCGTCAAGTGGGCAAGACCACTTTGGCCAAAAAAATTGCTGCAAACTGGTCCACCCCAGCCACTTACTTGGACTTAGAGCGGCCTGCTGATAAACAACGCCTGCAAGATGCAGATACCTATTTACGTAGCAAAAGTAACCAACTGATCATCCTCGATGAGATACATCGCTCGCCTGCAATATTTGAAATATTGCGCGGGATCATTGATGAACGAAGAAGCGCAGGACAAACAGCAGGACAGTTTCTTTTGCTGGGTTCAGCCTCACTAGATTTGATGCAGCAATCTAGTGAAACATTGGCAGGCAGAGTAGCCTACTTGGAGATCAGTCCTTTTAGCGTCACTGAAGCACGGGCGCACTTAATAGCGAGCGATCAAGTGTGGATACGCGGCGGGTTCCCCAATAGCTTGCTAGCCAACGATGCAAAAGTCAGCCTCAATTGGCGACGCGACTTCATCAAAAGCTATCTAGAACGTGACGTGCCGATGTTTGCCCCACGCTTACCAGCTGAGACAATTCGTCGCCTTTGGATAATGCTGGCCCATCAGCAAGGCGCCATGGTCAATCAAGCACGTCTCGCTGCTAGTTTGGGCATTACCAAACCAGCTATAGACCGCTACATTGACCTGCTGGTTGATTTACAACTGCTACGCCGCTTGAAACCATGGAGCGGAAATGTGGGTAAGCGATTAGTCAAGGCACCCAAGGTCTACGTCAGGGACAGTGGCATCTTGCATGCACTGCTGGAGTTAGAAGATCTCGACGAGGTGATAAGCCACCCAGTCTGCGGATCTAGTTTTGAGGGGTACTGCATCGAGAACTTGTTGCTGTCCGCTGGAGAGCGCAGACAACCCTATTTCTACCGCACACATGCAGGCGCTGAAATCGACTTGCTATTTGAAAAAGGCGGCACCCCAGATATAGCCATTGAAATTAAAAGATCTATGTCACCAAGCCCTGATAAAGGTTTTGCTGTGGCCTGCGATGAACTGGGCATCACAAAACGCTTTGTTGTCTACCCGGGCTACGAGAGCTTTGGCTTGCGGCATGGCGCACAAGCTCTAGGGCTTGTAACGCTCATGCAACTGTTAGAGGAATCCTCTTAAGCTTTGAAAGCCACAATCTTTTGGTGCTGCTCGCCCAAGCCTTCAATGCCTAGCGACACCTTGTCGCCACGCTTCAAGAAAACAGGTGCAGACTTACCATTGACTTTGATGCCCGCACCAACCCCTGGAGGCGTGCCGGTGGTGATGACGTCGCCAGGATTCAAAGTCATGAATTGGCTTACATAGCTCACCAACTTGGTCACTCCAAAAATCATGGTCTTGGTACTGCCGTCTTGCATGCGTTTGCCATTGAGCTCTAACCACATATGGAGTTTTTGTGGATTCGGCACTTCGTCTTTGGTGACCATCCAAGGGCCGATCGGGCCAAACGTGTCGCAACCCTTGCCTTTGTCCCAAGAGCCACCGCGCTCCAACTGGTATTCGCGCTCGCTCACGTCATTGACTACGCAATAGCCGGCCACGTAGTCAAGCGCATTCTTTTGCGAGACATAACGTGCTTTGGTACCGATCACGATGCCGAGTTCTACTTCCCAATCCGTTTTGACGGACCCTTTTGGCAACATGACGTCGTCATCGGGGCCTTGAATACAACTGTTGGCTTTTAAGAACACGATAGGCTCTTTGGGAATAGGCATGCCTGATTCAGCAGCATGGTCTGCGTAATTCAAACCGATGGCAACAAATTTGCTGATATGGCTGATGGGGCAACCCATGCGGGGCTTACCTTTGACCAAGGGTAACTTGTCCGTATTGAGTTTGGCCAACTTTGCCAAAGCCTTGTCGCTGAGTTGATCTGGTGTCACGTCGTGGATAACTTTGCTCAGGTCGCGCAATTTACCGTGGGCATCAATCAAACCTGGTTTTTCTTTACCAGGTTGGCCGTAACGAACTAGTTTCATGGAGTGGGTCCTTTTTAAAAAACAATGGATGGTAGCGTGATTTGCGCGCTTTAAATGGTCATGCCGCCATCGACCAT
>DDYJ01000012.1:0-8083 GCA_002347905.1 Comamonadaceae bacterium UBA2237
CAAGCCGCGTCAAGCGGACCCTATAGCACAAGATGGATTGATCGAGCCGCCAAATTCGACCACCGCCAGTTTTGACGGTCCGCAAGAGCCTACGTTTGAATCCACGCCAAGTTATCCAATATCTAACGCAGACACGCCGTCAGTCCATCAACAACAAACGTCTCTGTCACACGATCCAGTAAACGACATGGCGCTGGCGATGATGCAAGAGGCCACCAAGCATGCGCAACGCGAACCTAATGCAGCGGATTTAGAACGCATTGCAGCAGACAAAGCCCAAGCCGCTGCGCGCGTGGCAGAAGAAAAACGAACGCAGGCGATTGAATCTGCGCGCAACATAGCTGCCCCCGATTTAATCCCTGTTGAAAAACGTCCTAGTCTGGACGCTTTGATTGACGTTATTGCCGCCATAGAAATTGAACACCCCATAACAGGCGAGGCAACGCTTGCCGCTATGCCTACAACGCGTCGTGTTGGCAATAAATTATTTATTTTGGAAGGCCTGCATACAGAGACGGGCTTGTGGGAGCAACCCCGCAATGGCCAGAGATACAGCGCATTTCAAGCCGGCGTGCAACTAGCCAACCGCTTGGGTGCATTGAACGAGATTGAATTTTCAGAATTTGTTTTAAAAATCCAGCATTTTTCTGACGCTATCAACGGCGCTCCGGAATTTCCAGACATGCTCGACGAAGTGGCGCGCGCCCGCGAACTTGACAGTTTTGCCAGCGCCCACGACGCGCAATTAAGTTTCACAATCAAAGCTGTCAAAACCGCTTGGAGTCCTGGATACGTGCAACAAAATGCGGCACGTCTTGGTTTCGTAGCAGGCGTTATTCCTGGACGTATGGTGGTTCCAGCCCCTGTGGTCGGCCTTCCTCCTATTTTGGGCTTGACATTCGACGCACAGGCGGCCATGTCGGAAGACCCTGCCCAATCTGCCATTTGGGAACTCACTCTCTCGCTTGACGTACCGCAAGTCAATCGCCAAGAAGAGCCTTTTGCACGCATGGTGCACACGGCCGATGAGTTGGCGCGGGTGATGGACGGCGCGGTCACGGATGACAATGGACAAGCGTTATCCCAAGCTGCCATTGCCTCCATTTCAAGAGATTTGCTTGCGCTCTACGACACCTTGGACGCCCGCGATTTGTCTGCAGGATCTGTCCAAGCAAGACGCTTGTTTAGTTAATGGATCCGCAGACACCTGCAATGCGTGCGCTGGCGTTGCGAGAACTTCTCAATACCTATGGCCACCAATATTATGTTTTGGATGCGCCTACAGTGCCAGATGCGGAGTACGACCGCCTATTTCGTGAGCTGCAACTTTTAGAAGCCACGCACCCCGAATTACTAACCGCTGACTCACCTACGCAACGTGTTGGCGGCAAACCTTTAGAGGCTTTCGCCACGGTGCGCCACGCCCTGCCGATGCTCAGCATTCGTACCGAAACGGACACTACAGCCAGTGGCGCAGAGCATTTTGACGGGCGTATTCGTAAAGAACTGGGTTTGAATGAGTCCGATGACTTAGTGGAATACGTCGCAGAGTTGAAGTTCGATGGTTTGGCCATGAGTTTGCGATACGAAGACCATGTGTTGGCGCAAGCGGCTACGCGTGGTGACGGTGAGTGGGGCGAAGACGTTACCCAAAATATACGCACCATCGGTCAAATTCCTCTGCGCCTTCCGAAGGATGCACCCAAACTCCTCGAAGTTCGTGGCGAAGTCTATATGTCACGCGCTGACTTTGAAGCATTGAATGAACGCCAACGTGTTCGCATCGCTGCAGGTGAGAAAAACGAAAAAACTTTTGTAAATCCACGTAATGCAGCAGCAGGTGCAGTGCGACAACTCGACCCAACAATCGCTGCGCAACGCCCTTTGAGTTTCTTTGCCTATGGGCTTGGGGAAATCTCTGATCAAAACGAAAGAGACGTTGTTTTTTCCAGTCACTTCGATGTCTTACTCCAACTCCAAAAATGGGGATTTCCTGTCGCCATACAAACGCAATGCGTAAAAGGTGCCGCAGGCTTGGTGCAATTCCACCAAAAAATTGCCCAAGAACGCGATGCACTGCCATTTGATATTGATGGCGTGGTCTATAAAGTCAACAGCCTAGAAGCGCAACAGCGACTTGGATTTGTTACCCGCGAACCCCGTTGGGCCGTGGCGCATAAATACCCTGCACAAGAAGAACTGACCACCGTTCAAGCCATTGAAGTGCAAGTAGGGCGTACTGGGAAACTGACCCCTGTTGCCAAATTAGCACCTGTTTTTGTGGGTGGCGTGACTGTGACCAACGCAACCCTTCACAACGAAGACGAAGCCCGTCGCAAGGACGTGCGCATCGGCGACACGGTGATCGTACGAAGAGCAGGTGATGTGATTCCTGAAGTCGTGTCGGTTGTTCTTGAAAAGCGAATGCAGGATGCACAACTCTTCACCATGCCAAGCCACTGCCCCGTTTGCAATAGCCTTGCAGTCCGTGAAGAGGGTGAAGCAGACTACCGATGCACAGGTGGGTTGTTTTGCAGGGCCCAACGCAAGCAGGCGATTTTGCATTTCGCACACCGACGCGCGGTCGAAATTGAAGATTTAGGCGACAAACTTGTAGAGCAGTTAGTGGATACAGGTACCGTCAACACCTTACCCGACCTATACAAACTGGGTTTATCCGCTTTAAGCCAACTAGACCGAATGGCTGAAAAATCTGCCGCAAATGTATTGGCAGGAATTGAAAAATCTAAAAATACGACTTTACCCAAGTTTTTATTTGGGCTTGGCATTCGCCATGTGGGTGAAGCAACCGCTAAAGAATTGGCGCGTCACTTTGGAACTTTGGATGCCATCATGGATGCTACGCTGGACCAACTTTTACAAGTCAGCGATGTGGGACCAACAGTTGCCCAAAGTATCCGTACTTTTTTTGATCAAGCACATAACCGGGAAGTGGTTGAGCAACTCAAGGCCTGTGGCGTGCATTGGAAAGAGGGGGTTGCAATTGCAGGGGCTAGTTTGCCGCTGATGGGGCAAACCTTTGTTCTGACCGGAACTTTGCAAACCATGGGGCGGGATGAAGCCCAAGCCAAATTAGAAATGCTAGGCGCTAAAGTAGCAGGCAGCGTTAGCAAGAAAACCCACGCTGTGGTGGCAGGTACAGAGGCGGGTAGTAAGTTAGAGAAAGCACAAGCGCTAGGGGTTGCTGTTTTAGATGAAGCTGCATTTCTCGCTCTGCTCGCATCGCACGCCAACTATTTCAACTAAGGTTGAAGTACTTCGAGTAACTCGGTTTCAATTTCTAATTGTTTTTTATTTTGCTGCAGCGCGGCACCGTCGATTAAAAAAGTATCTTCTACCCGTTCACCTAGGGTGCTGATTTTTGCTAAAAATAAATTTACTTTGTGGTGCGCCAACACACTGGCAACGTTATAGAGCAAGCCCACGCGATCACTTGCGGAAATACTGAGCAACCACTTCTGACCGCGTTCATCCGGTTGCAAGGAAACACGCGGTGTAATGGGAAAGCTTTTCACCCGACGCGACATTCTGCCTTTGCTGGGATTGGGCAGAGGTTTGGCCAAGTCAATCGTTTGGGTTAATCCAGTTTCAACCAAATTGATCAAGTCACGGTAGTGCTCTTTCGTGAAGTGCGTCACGACCTGAAAAGTATCTAAGGCATAGCCATTTGTGGCGGTATGCACTTTGGCATCCAGAATATTAAAACCCGTTTGATCGAAGTACCCACAAATGCGGGCAAATAAATCAGCTTGGTCAGGGGAATACACCATGACCTGCAAGCCTTCTCCTACTGGTGACAGCCGAGCGCGGACAGTTACTGCCATGGGTTCGCTCTTGGATTTAGACACCATCAATTGGCGCGAGAGTTGGCGTGTGTGCCATGCAATGTCAGCCGCTTCGTGGCGCATGAAATAACCTACGTCCAACGTTTCCCACAAATCTGTATGCGCTTCAAACGGAAGGGCATAAAGCGCCAACATCGACAATGCCTCGCGTTTACGCGACTCCACCTCAGAGTTAGCGTCGGGCGCGCGACCTCCAAGGGTTCTTAAGGTGTAGCGGTATAGATCTTCTAGAAGTTTGCCTTTCCATGCATTCCAGACCTTGGGACTGGTTCCGCGAATATCGGCCACAGTCAACAAATACAGCGCCGTGAGATTGCGCTCGTTGCCTACGCGCTTGGCGAAATCTAAGATAACTTGGCCATCACTGAGGTCTTGCTTTTGTGCAATGTGGCTCATTGTCAAATGCTCAGCGACTAAAAACTCTATGAGTTGGGCGTCACCTTTGGCAATGGCATGGTCTTTGCAAAATTTCCGGACTTCGGCACGTCCGAGTTGTGAATGGTCACCGCCACGACCTTTGGCTATATCGTGATAAAGCGCTGCGATATACAAAATCCAAGGCTTGTCCCAGCCGGCTGCAAGTTGCGAACAAAAAGGGAATTCATGCGCATGCTCTGCCATGAAAAATCGTCGAACATTGCGCAACACCATCAAAATATGTTGGTCAACTGTGTAGACGTGAAATAAATCATGTTGCATTTGTCCTACGATGCGCCTAAACACCCATAAATAGCGCCCGAGAACGGATGTTTGATTCATTAAACGCATGGCATGTGTCATGCCATTTGGAGACTGCAATATCGCCATAAACTGTTGGCGGTTGACAGGGTCCGATCTGAATTTTGCATTCATCACAGAACGCGCGTTGTAAAGTGCTCTGAGTGTTTTGGCGGAGAGCCCTTTGATACCTAATGTGGATTGAAACAAAGAAAAAGTTTCAAGAATCGCATGGGGCTGTTTGGTATACAAATCATCATGCAAGACTTCCAACATGCCCGATTTTTCCGCAAACCTCGCATTGATCGGTCGTATATCGGCGGACTTCTGATGGAGTCGCTCTTCAATATTGAGCAGCAAAATCTGGCTCAATTGCGTCACCGCTTTGGCTGCCCAGTAATAACGCTTCATAAGCGCCTCACTGGCGAGACGCGCGTTAAATTGGCCGTCAGCTTGCAAGCCTAGGCCCAAACTCTGCGCCACCCCGTGTTGCATGTCAAATACCAAACGGTCTTCTCTACGCTTGGCAATCAGATGCAACCGATTTCTTATCAGTGCCAGAGTATTTTCGTTACGTTTGAGTTGGCGTGCTTCCAAAGGCGTTGCCAAGCCGTTTCGCGCTAAGGCCTCCCAGGTATCGCCAAACTTTGCGGCACGCGCAGTCCAAAGAATAATTTGTAGATCCCGTAATCCACCAGGGGACTCTTTGGCATTTGGCTCTAGTGAGTAGGGAGTATTTTCAAATTTGGTGTGCCGCTGGCTCAACTCCAAAGTTTTGGCCACAAAGAATGCTTTGGCATCCATCGCTGCGTCGTATTGTTTTTTGAATTCTTTGAACAATGCGGCGTTTCCAACCACACGTCGTGCTTCTAAGAGAGAGGTTTGTACAGTGATATCTGCACGTGATTCTTGGATGCACTCTTCTAAGTTGCGCACACTGGAACCGATTTCTAATCCGTTGTCCCAGCATGCGCTGATAAATCTCTCAATCTGTCCTTTGAGAACAGGATTTTCTTCCGCTGAAACACCACTGGGCATCAACAGCAAAACATCGACGTCCGAGTAAGGGTAGAGGGCTCCACGGCCGTAGCCGCCTACAGCCACCAAACAGAGTTGCTTATCAAAGCCAGTGTCTTGCCAAATTTGTTTGATACTGGCGTCCGTCATCGCACATAAGCGATGCAATAACTTTTGGACGCTGCGTGGCGTATCTGACTGGGTGATCGCTTGGGCTAGAAGAGCGGCCTTGTCCTTGCGATAGGTGTGGGTCAAGGCGGTATTCATCTCAATCAGCAGCGGGTAGTGGTGACAAACTCGGGTAGAGCTGGGCTACCCTCAGAGAGAGTCAAGACCTCATAGCCTGTGTCGGTGACTAAAACGGTGTGCTCCCATTGCGCAGACAGCGAATGGTCACGGGTAACAATGGTCCAGCCATCTCCCAACTCTTTGATATCTTTTTTACCAGCATTGATCATGGGTTCAATCGTGAACGTCATGCCGGCTTTGAGTTCTTCACCAGATCCTGGTTTGCCGTAATGTAGAACTTGTGGTTCTTCATGGAAAACTTGTCCAATGCCATGTCCGCAAAATTCGCGTACGACTGAAAAACCATGTCCCTCAGCAAACCTTTGAATGGCAAAGCCAATATCGCCCAAGCGTGCACCCGGTTTGACCTTGACAATGCCATGCCACATAGCGTCATAGGTGAGTTTGCAAAGACGTTTGGCTGCAATCGACGGTTCGCCCACTAAAAACATGCGGCTGGTGTCTCCGTGCCAACCATCTTTGATCACAGTGATGTCTATATTGACGATATCGCCTTTTTTGAGTGCCTTGTCATTGGGGATGCCGTGGCAGACCTGGTGATTGATGGATGTGCAGATGGATTTGGGGTAGGGGTTGTTACCGCTGGGGTTGTAGTTCAGCGGAGCGGGGATAGCCTGTTGAACTTGGGTGATGTAATCGTAGGCCAGTTTGTCGAGTTCGTTGGTGGTAACACCGGCTACGACATGGGAGCTAAGGTAATCCAGAACTTCTGAAGCTAGTTTTCCAGCTATGCGCATGCCCTGGATGCCTGAAGCGTCTTTGTAGGTAATCGTCATGCCACAATTATCCCATTTAGCCATCTCCCCAAGGGTTTCTGTGTCATTGCACATTAGCATTTTTGAAGGCGGTAACGCCCTCAGTTCATTTCGTGTCCAGCAAATATTGCCTCTTTTAAAGGCGATTTCTCCCCAGATTCAAGACTTGCATGCGCGTTATGTCCATCTCGCCGCTTCGAACGATGTCCTTGATACCGTTGCACAAAAAACCCTTGGTGCATTGCTGACTTACGGCGAAGCTGCGTTGGATCGGCCTGACGGCAAAATGATCGTAGTCACGCCCAGATTAGGTACGGTATCTCCTTGGGCTTCTAAAGCTACTGATATCGCCCATAACTGCGGGCTCCACATCAAACGCCTCGAGCGCATCACAGAATTCCATTTGGTGATAGAAGATGGTTTACTGAGTAAAGGCACTCTCACACCAGAACAACTAGCTGCGATAGCCGATGTCTTGCACGACAGAATGACCGAATCGGTCATGGTCAGGCGCGAGGACGCGTTGGCTTTGTTTACAGAGCTTCAAGCGGCCCCCATGGAGCAAGTCGATATTTTGTCGGGTGGTGAAACCGCGCTTCAAGAGGCGAATACGCGCTGGGGTTTGGCTTTGGCACAAGACGAAATCAGTTACTTGGTCCAATCTTTCAACCATCTCAAACGCAACCCAACCGATGTTGAGCTCATGATGTTCGCGCAAGCCAATAGCGAGCATTGCCGACACAAGATTTTCAACGCTGAATTCACTATTGACGGGCAAGCGCAACCCCATAGTTTGTTCGGCATGATCCGTCACACCGAAAAAACAAGCCCGCAATTTACAGTCGTTGCCTATTCAGACAATGCCTCCATCATGCAAGGCCATGCAATTGAGCGGTTTGTAGCTTCTAATGATGGCAAAAATCTTCCCCTCTACACATCCGTCCATGCCACCCACCATGTCTTAATGAAGGTGGAAACGCATAACCATCCCACCGCTATCTCACCTTATCCAGGCGCCTCCACGGGAAATGGTGGTGAGATTCGGGATGAAGGTGCTACGGGTCGTGGCTCAAAGCCCAAAGCTGGTTTGACAGGTTTTACGGTTTCCAAGTTGTGGGAGACAGATGGAGCGCCCCCCTTGGGTAAGCCTGCGCATATAGCAAGCCCCCTACAAATCATGACCGAAGGACCATTAGGTGGGGCTGCTTTCAACAACGAGTTTGGACGCCCCAATCTGTTGGGCTATTTCCGCGAGTTTCAACAAGAAGTTGCTGGTGTATCACGCGGCTATCACAAACCTATCATGATCGCCGGTGGTTTGGGTGTCATTGACAGCGAACAAACCAAAAAAATAGCGTTTCCTGCCGGTACTTTGTTAATTCAACTTGGCGGACCAGGCATGCGCATTGGAATGGGCGG
>DDYJ01000012.1:8104-13004 GCA_002347905.1 Comamonadaceae bacterium UBA2237
ATCGAACGACGTGCGCAAGAGGTGATCAACCACTGCTGGACGCTAGGAACATCCAATCCCATCTTGGCAATTCACGATGTAGGGGCGGGCGGGTTATCCAACGCATTTCCTGAACTCACTAACGATGCCGGTCGTGGCGCACGTTTTGATTTACGTGCAGTACCACTTGAGGCGTCAGGTTTGTCACCTAAAGAAATTTGGTCGAATGAAAGCCAAGAGCGTTATGTTTTGGCTATTGCGCCGGCATCTTTGCCCTTGTTCCAAGCCTTTTGTGAGCGCGAGCGTTGTCCGTTTTCTGTGGTCGGTGTAGCGACGCAAGAACGCCAACTGGTATTGGCAGATGGTGATGCTGACTTGCAACCAGTGGACATGCCCATGGATGTCTTACTTGGCAAACCTCCCAAGATGCATCGCGATGTCACACGCGTACATCGATCCAATAAACCCATTGACCTCACCGGTGTCGACCTCCAAAGCATGGTGGTGAAAGTCTTAAGTCACCCTACAGTGGCTAGCAAACGTTTTTTAGTGACGATTGGCGATCGCACCGTTGGTGGACTCACGCACCGCGACCAAATGGTGGGACCTTGGCAAGTGCCAGTGGCAGATTGCGCCGTCACTTTGGCAGACTTTCAAGGTTTTGCGGGGGAGGCCATGAGCATGGGCGAGCGCACACCTTTGGCGGCTCTTGATGCACCTGCCTCAGGCCGTATGGCGATTGCTGAAGCCATTACAAATTTGCTTGCTGCACCCATTGCATTGAACCGCGTCAAGCTCAGCGCTAACTGGATGGCCGCATGTGGTGAGGAAGGCGAAGACGCTGCTTTGTACGACACCGTCAAAGCCGTAGGGCTTGATTTGTGCCCAGCCCTTGGTATCTCCATACCCGTTGGTAAAGACAGTTTGTCTATGCGCACCCAATGGAGTCAAGACGGTAAAAATCACAAAGTGACATCGCCTGTGAGTCTGATCGTCAGCGCATTCGCGTCATTGTCGGATGTTCGACAAACACTCACGCCACAACTGAATGCCCAAGTAGAAACTACTTTGGTTTTAGTGCAGTTGGGACATGGCGCACGCCGCATGGGTGGAAGTATTTTGGGTCAAGTCTTAAACCAGTTTGGTGATGTTGTTCCAGACTTAGACAACCCTAATGATTTGGTGCAACTGGTCAACGCGATTAACCGACTGCGGTCAGAGAAAAAAATCTTGGCATACCACGACCGGAGTGATGGCGGTTTGTTAGCCACCGTTTGTGAAATGGCTTTTGCTGGGCAAGTTGGGGTAGCGCTGAATGTGGATATGCTGATCACCGAGAGCGATGGCATCCAAGACAGCCGCGCCGATTACGGCGACAGCAAGAACTGGACAACGCAAGTCAGTGCTCGCCGTGAGGCATTGACACTGGAGGCCCTATTCAATGAAGAGCTAGGCGTGGTCCTTCAAGTGAAAACCGAGGACCGCAATGCTGTGATGCAAATACTGCGTGACCATGGGTTGTCGAAACACAGCCACTTCATAGGTAAAACCCGTCCACACACATCTGGCATTGACAAAGGTAAAGGTGAAATCAGTATTTGGCGTGATGCCAAAGAAGTCTTCGCCGCCAAATTGGCAGATCTCCACTCCGTATGGGATAACGTGAGTTGGAAAATTTGCCAACAACGTGACAACCCCCTTTGCGCTGATTCGGAGCATGCGAGCTTGGGAGAACTCAGCCCGCCTGGCATGCATGTGCACATTCCAGAAGTACTTCAGAAAACACTGGCTTTGGATGCACAGCAAAGCCAAGTCGTGGCACCGTCGATTTCTAAAGCAAGACCCAAGATGGCTATTTTGCGGGAGCAGGGCGTCAATTCACATGTAGAAATGGCCTACGCATTCAACCNNGGCGTCGTGGCGTGTGGTGGTTTTAGTTATGGCGACACACTGGGCGCTGGAATTGGTTGGGCGCGCTCCATCACCTTTAACCCGTTGTTATCAGAACAATTCAAAGCATTCTTCGAACGCACCGACACATTTGGTCTAGGTGTGTGCAATGGTTGCCAAATGTTTGCTGAATTGGCTGACATCATTCCCGGTACACAAGATTGGCCGCGATTCACAACCAACCAAAGTGAGCGCTTTGAAGCACGTTTGTCGATGGTGGAAGTCTTGGATTCACCGAGTTTGTTCTTCGCCGGAATGGCGGGGCTGCGCATGCCTATTGCTGTTGCGCATGGAGAGGGATTTGCCAATTTCAGCCGCCGCGGTAATGCGAAACATGTAGTGCCCGCCATGCGATTTGTGGACAACCATGGGCAAGCAACCGAACGTTATCCCTTCAATCCCAATGGAAGTATTGGCGGTTTAACTGCAGTTACTACGACCGATGGCCGCTTCACTGCCATGATGCCCCACCCAGAACGCGTTTTCAGAAATGTACAAATGAGTTGGACGGACTTAGAAGCCACGGGTGGCTTAGATGCGTGGAGTCCTTGGATGCAAGTGTGGCGCAATGCGCGTAAATGGATAGGCTGAACGCGAGCCCATCCATCAATAACAACAGTTACTCGACTTTTGCCTTGGCGCGCATTTCTTGCTGGAATGTAGCCAAGCGTTGCTGTTGAAGCTGTTGCAATATTTGCGGCTTTACATCTTCCAACTTGGGCAATTGGGCCTCACGTATATCGTCAAGACGGATGATATGGAAACCGAATTGGCTTTTGACAGCAGCGGGGCTGGTCTCTCCCTTTTTCAACGCAACCATCGCATCGGAAAATTCTTTGACGAAATTACCAGGTGCGGCCCAATCCAAATCACCGCCTTTGGCACCGGAACCTGGGTCTTTGGACTGCTTCTTGGCTAGGTCTTCAAATTTCGCGCCTTTTTTCAGGCTTGCGTAAATGGCTTTTGCTTGGTCTTCTGTTTCTACCAAGATGTGGCGTGCGCGGTACTCTTTACCGCCGTTGGCAGCAACAAACTTGTCGTATTCAGCTTTGGCATCAGCATCCGTGACGGCATTGGTTTCTTGAAACTTGCTGAATAACTCACGGATCAAAATAGTTTGGCGTGCAAGTTCGAGCTGGGCTTTGAAATCGTCAGTGGCATCTAAGCCGCGTTTTTGGGCTTCCTGCATGAAAATTTCGCGCGCAATGACTTCTTCTTTGATTTGCGCTTCCACATCGGGGGTCATAGGACGACCAGAGCGCGCAACTTGTTGGGCCAGGGCTTCCATACGGGTTTTAGGAACCGCTTTGCCGTTCACGATGGCCAAGTTTTGAGCCTGTGCGCCCAAGCTCAATGTCAATACAACAGCTGCGGAGGCTACTGCGTGTAGTAAGTGTTTTTTCATGGAATATCTCAAGAAGGGTTATCTGCGATTTCAATGGCCAAAGCATGCAAGCCTTGATCAATGAATTCTTGCAATGCATCATACACAAGGCGGTGTTTGGCTACCCTAGCACGGCCATTAAATTGGGGGCTTGCAATGCGCACTCGGAAGTGGGTGCCTTGACCCGTGCCGTCGCTGCCAGCGTGGCCAGCATGCTGTGCGCTTTCGTCGATAACCTCGAGCAAAGTGGGTTGGAGCCGCGAGGTTAAGCGTTCATGGAGGCTTTGTGCGGAGATTTTCATGGAGTTTCCTCAGGTTCTTTGATGTGCCGGCTCAGAAAAACCCCTTGCAGCACAACAAATACCAACATCAGGCCAAGACCACCAAATAATTTGTAACTCACCCACGTGTCTGTGTCGAAGTTGTAAGCTACCCAAAGGTTGAGAAATCCCATCAACATAAAAAATGTTGCCCAAGCATGCAACAAACGAGCCCAAATTTCTTGTGGAAGTTCTATTTGCGCGGCCATCAAAGATTGAATGAAATTACGTTTAAAAACAACATACCCAATCCAAAGGGTGGAACACATCAGCCAATAAAGTACAGAAGGTTTCCACTTGATAAAGGTTTCATCTTGTGTGACCAATGTTGCACCACCAAACACCACGATCACCCCCAAACTTATCCACTGCATCGAGTCCACGCGGCCATTTTTGTAACGCATCCACGCAATTTGCAACACAGTCGCAGCGATAGCAATGGCTGTGGCAGCAAAAATGCCATAGGTCTTGAACACAATAAAGAACAAGACAATAGGAAAGAAATCTAAAAATAATTTCATAGTCTCTTTATTGGTCTGGTTTGAAATCAAGCGAAGCGGAATTCATGCAATAACGCAGTCCAGTTGGAGCAGGTCCATCAGGAAACACATGCCCAAGATGGGCGCCGCATTGGCTGCACACTGTCTCTACGCGCACCATTCCGTGGGAAGTGTCTCGGTTTTCAGCAATCGCCGATGGATTGGCTGCTTGGCTAAAACTTGGCCATCCGCAACCTGCGTCGAATTTAGTGTCGGCCTCAAACAATAAAGCGTCGCAACAGATGCAGTGGTACGTACCCATTTTCCAATGGTCTTCGTATTTGCCGCTAAAGGGACGTTCGGTAGCCGCTTTTCGCGTGACATCAAACGCCACAGGCTCTGCATTTTTAGCCGCTAAAACAGCTTTCCATTCGATATCCGATTTTTGAATTTTCATGATGAACAACTAATTTCAATGTCAGACGCCCATTCTGGCGCAAGTCCAGCCCATGCTTCGTGCAAAGGATGTTCGTCAAACGGTTTTTGTAGAACTTCTAACAAAGACTGCACCATGCTGTAGTCACCGGTTTTTGCCTGCCGAATGGCCAACTCGCCCAAATGGTTNNNNCGCACGTTTCAAGTCGCGACTCGTAGCGTTTTATCCAAGCATCTATGTCATCGCGTTGCATAAATAAATCACGCACTGGCTCAAACGCGTGGACATTTTTAGACGATTCGCCAACAGCATGGCTTAGACGTCGCCAAAACAAGGGGTAGTCCACTCGGTC
>DDYJ01000012.1:13045-14140 GCA_002347905.1 Comamonadaceae bacterium UBA2237
GTCGTAGGTATCGGGATACAAAGACTTGTAAGTCTCTAAAACTTGTAGAACTGGTGGTTGCTCTTCGATTATTGGCATTAGAGCCTGCGCCAAACAAAATAAGTTCCAGTAGGCGATTTGTGGTTGTCTTGCGTATGCGTAGCGTCCCTGGCTATCGGAGTGGTTGCAAATATGGTTCGCACTAAACCCATCTAAAAATTGAAATGGTCCGTAGTCCAAGGTTAACCCCAGAATACTCATATTGTCAGTATTCATCACACCATGACAAAAACCAACAGCCTGCCAATCTGCCATAAGAGCGGCCGTCCGGTGGGTGGTTTCTTTGAGAAGCGCTAACGCAAGTTGCTTGTCGTCCGATGTTTGCTCTGCAATGGATGGCATGTGTTCATTCACAACGTGGCGAACAAGTTCGCGAACCGCATCTATATTGCCAATCGAAGCAAAGTGTTCAAAGTGACCAAATCGGATAAAGCTGGGACTGACACGCGCAACCACTGCGGCAGACTCAATTTCTTCACGATAGACCTTGGCAGGAGATCCTGTCACGCAAAGCGCACGGGTAGTAGGGATGCCTAGTCCAAACATGGCTTCGCTGCAAAGAAACTCTCGAATACTTGAACGTAACACTGCACGCCCATCCCCCCTTCTTGAATAGGGTGTGGGGCCTGCGCCTTTTAGTTGAATATCTTGAACACCTACAGGTGTTTGAATTTCTCCGAGGCTGATAGCTCTGCCGTCACCCAATTGCCCCGCCCACACACCAAACTGATGTCCACTGTAGACGCTTGCCTTTGGTGTACTGCCATCGAGCAAAGTACTACCAGCCATGGCTAATAAGAAAGATTCGTCCCCGAATAAATCTTTATCCAGCCCTAACTCTTCCTGCAGTAATTTGTTATGTGCGACCCATACCGGTGCAGGCAAAGGGGTCGGAGGGCACTCGGTGGCAAAAGTCTCGCCCAAATTGCTAAATTTAGGCTGCCATTGAAGCGTGTGATGTGTCATGGCAGGAATTGTTCATCATGTGTCGGGAAATCCATGAGGTCTTTTTTGTTCAAACTGGTTAAAAACTTGATAAGTCTTGGCACAATGACC
>DDYJ01000012.1:14196-14946 GCA_002347905.1 Comamonadaceae bacterium UBA2237
TTAATGCAAAAGCAATCATTACTCATTTCTCATTTGATTGAGTTTGCTGAGCGACATCACGGTGATGGCGAAGTGGTCTCTCGCAGAGTCGAAGGCGACATCCATCGCTACACATGGTCTGATGTTGCGCGCCGTTCTAGGCAAGTCGCCAACACTCTAGACGCAGCCAAACTAGCTTTTAGTGACCGCGTAGCAACCCTAGCTTGGAATGGTTATCGCCATCTAGAGTTGTATTTTGGTGTGAGCGGAAGTGGGCGTGTTTTGCACACCATCAACCCCCGTTTGCACCCAGACCAAATCGCATGGATTGCAAATCACGCAGAAGACCAAGTACTCTGCTTTGACATGACTTTTCTTCCCATTATTCAAGCCATTTATAGCAAGTGCCATACCGTTCGCCAATGGGTAGCCATGTGCGAGATTGACAAATTACCCGCTGATTCTGGCATTCCAAATTTGGTGAGTTATGAAGCATGGATTGGCAACCAATCCTCAAATTATCAATGGCCGAGCTTTGACGAAAACTCAGCTTCTAGCATGTGTTACACCAGCGGCACCACGGGCAACCCGAAAGCAGCGCTGTACAGCCACCGGTCAACCATCTTGCACGCCTATGCTGCAGCTCTGCCTGATGTCATGTGCATTTCAGCGCGCGATGCCATATTGCCCGTGGTTCCCATGTTCCACGTCAATGCGTGGGGCATTCCATACAGCGCAGCCCTCACAGGTGCCAAATTGGTATTTCCTGGT
>DDYJ01000012.1:14975-15157 GCA_002347905.1 Comamonadaceae bacterium UBA2237
GCGGGTGTTCCGACGGTATGGCAAATGCTGTTGACCCATATGAAAGCCAATGGATTGAAGTTCTCCACATTGAACCGCACAGTGATCGGTGGATCCGCTTGTCCGCCCGCCATGATTCAAACTTTCATGGATGACTACGGTGTCGAAGTCTTGCATGCATGGGGCATGACAGAAATTAGCCC
>DDYJ01000012.1:15182-19462 GCA_002347905.1 Comamonadaceae bacterium UBA2237
GGGCGCGCTATCTTCGGCGTCGATATGAAGATCGTCGACGACGCAGGTAATGACTTGCCACACGATGGTAAAGCTTACGGTGACCTGCTAGTCAAAGGTCCTTGGGTCGTCGCAGAATATTTCAAAGGCGAGGGCGGATCACCATTGGTGAAAGATACGCATGGCATTGAATGGTTTCCAACGGGCGACGTTGCCACCATCGACAGCGATGGCTATATGCAAATCACCGACCGCAGCAAAGACGTTATCAAATCAGGGGGTGAGTGGATTAGCTCTATCGATATCGAAAACATCGCCGTTGCACACCCTGGCGTTTTGATGGCTGCATGCATTGGTGTTAAGCATCCTAAATGGGATGAGCGTCCAATCGTTGCCGTAGTCAAGAAACCAGATGCGCAAGTGTCACGTGAAGAGTTACTGGCTTTTTACGAAGGAAAAACTGCCAAGTGGCAAATTCCTGACGACGTGGTTTTTGTAGACAGCATTCCAATCGGTGCCACCGGAAAAATGTTGAAAACAAAATTGCGAGAGCAATTAAAGGACTATGTGCTTCCCAATCTTTGAAAAACTAGTGCATTCCCTAGATACCTTAGAGAGCAAACCCTGCAACCATTGAACGTTTAAAAAAATTTTGAAGGAGATAGACATGAAATTTACCCACAAACTTATTGCGGCCGCGTCATTAACAGCCATGAGCTCCATTGCGTTCGCGCAAGCTGGAGAAACTGTCAAGATTGCTTGGATTGACCCTTTGTCCGGTCTGATGGCCCCAGTTGGTTCTAACCAATTAAAGACATTTCAATTTTTCGCAGAAAAATTCAACGCCAATAATCCAGCAAAAGTAAAGTTTGAAATCGTTGGATTTGACAACAAACTCAGCCCTGCTGAAAGTTTGAATGCCATGCAAGCGGCTATTGATCAAGGCATACGCTACATATCGCAGGGCAATGGTTCTTCTGTTGCTGGAGCCATTATTGAAGCCGTCAATAAACACAACGAAAGAAATCCAGGAAAGGAAGTCATTTTCTTAAACCACTCGGCTGTTGATCCAGACTTCACCAATAGTAAATGCAGTTTTTGGCATTTCCGCTATGACGCAGATACCTCCATGAAAATTGAAGCCATGACAACTTTCATGAAAGACAAAACTGACATCAAAAAGGTTTATCTTTTCAACCAAAATTATTCCCACGGGCACCAAGTGGCCAAATACGCCAAAGAAAATCTGGCGCGCAAACGTCCTGACATTCAAATCGTTGGCGAAGATCTCCATCCGTTGGCGCAAGTACGCGATTTTTCTCCCTACATTGCAAAAATCAAAGCATCTGGTGCCGATACGGTGATCACAGGCAATTGGGGTTCAGATTTAGCTTTATTAGTAAAAGCAGCTAATGAGGGGGGCTACAACGGTAAGTTCTACACCTACTACACCGGTGTAAGCGGTACGCCCACTGCGCTTGGTAAAAACGGAGAGGGTAGGGTTTTCCAAATTGGTTATGGGCACTACAACATGGGCGGCCAATACCAAAAATGGATGGAAGAATTCAATACCAAATTCAAAGACGACATTTACACCTTTTCAATGGCAAATATCCTGAATTCTCTGAGCCTAGCTATGGCTAAAGCCAAATCGACTGATCCTGTGAAGGTCGCTTTTGCTCTTGAAGGCTTGAAGTTTCAAAGTATCGCCGGCGAAAATGAGGTTCGCAAGACGGATCATCAAATGCAGCAAACTATGTTCATGACCGTTTGGCAAAAAACGGACAAGAAGTATCCTTACTCGGCTGAAAACACGGGTATGACCCTTGCCCCCGTTCAAAAATACGAGCCTTATGTAGCCAGTACGCCTACCAGTTGCCAAATGAAGCGTCCAGGCTAAGTTTTCTTAACTTCCAAAAATGAGTGCGTCAATTGGCGCACTCATTTTTTTAGAAAACAAACAATCTATGGAATTTTTTGTCATCTCAACTCTCAATGGTTTGAGTTACGGTTTATTACTCTTTATGCTGAGTTCAGGCTTAACACTGATCTTTAGCATGATGGGAGTGTTAAATTTTGCCCACGCCAGTTTTTACATGATTGGTGCTTATATTGGATTTACCCTCAATAGTGTTCTTGGATTTTGGACAGCTTTGTGCATAGCCCCTGTTATAGCGGGTATCTTGGGCGCGGTTTTTGAGAAATATTGCTTGCGCCGCGTTCATAAATTTGGACATGTTCCTGAGCTTTTGGTTACATTTGGTCTGTCCTATGTAGTTTTGGAAATAGTGCAACTGGTTTGGGGCAGAACAGCGGTGGAGTTCCAACCACCACTTGAATTACAAGGCCCGGCATTTACGCTTATTCAGAATTCCGTGACCGGCCTTTCCCTTGTGTGGGGAACAGCTGCACCCGAACTTTGTCATATGACAGACACAGCAGTCAGAGTCGTATGCTCACCTTTTCCTGCTACACGCGGATTCATGATGCTTGTTGCACTCAGCATGATGCTCGGACTCTGGCTCTTGTTAACCAAAACCCGCGTTGGCTTAGTCATTCAAGCAGCGTTGACACATCCCGAAATGGTTGAGTCTTTGGGGCATAACGTCCCTCGCGTTTTCATGTCCGTTTTTGGAATCGGCACCGCACTTGCTGGGTTGGCGGGGGTCATTGGCGGAAGTACGTTTGTCACCGAACCTGCCATGGCTGCGACCGTTGGTTCTGTCATTTTTGTGGTTGTAGTGGTGGGTGGTATGGGATCGTTAGCGGGCGCATTTCTAGCTTCTTTGGTTATCGGAATTGTCCAAACGTTTGCTGTTGCTCTGGATTATTCTGTTTTGTCATTACTACAAAATTTTGGTTTTTCTCTTTCGCATGCATCTCAAGATAATGCTCTTCTGAAGCTCACTATTTCCCAAGTAGCTCCTATATTGCCTTATTTATTTCTAGTTTTAATTTTGATTTTCAGACCGCGTGGTTTGTTAGGTAAACGCGAATCCTAAACTTTTATGCCAAGATTAGTCTCTGATTACCAATTCAAACCTATCAACGTTGCGCGCTGGGTGATTTGGAGTCTTTTTGCCTTGGTTTTGATAGTAGCGCCTAAGGTTTTTTCAAGTAATTTTTCAATTTCGATGATGACCCAAATGGGATCCGTCATGATCGTGTGCTTGTCCTACAACATGCTCTTAGGTCAGGGTGGAATGCTGAGTTTTGGACATGCCGTCTATACGGGATTAGGTGCTTATATTGCAATGCACACACTCAATGCAGCAGCGAATGGTGTTTTACCCATACCTGTTGCATTGATACCCATTGTTGGTGGTTTGGGCGGAATGTTTTTCGCTTTTTTATTTGGGTATGTCACCACACGTAAATCTGGGACTACCTTTGCAATGATTACCCTTGGCATTTCAGAGTTGGTATTTGCCATGTCGTTGATGTTTTCTGGTTTCTTCGGTGGAGAAGCGGGTATTTCTGGTAACCGGGTCATAGGGAAACCTTTTCTGGGTATCACTTTCGGCCCTCCAATTCAGGTTTATTACCTAACGGCTTTTTACACGTTTATTTGCGTTGCTCTGATGTATGCCTTTACCCGCACACCCCTTGGAAGAATATTGAACGCGGTGCGCGATAACCCCGAGCGCGTTGAGTTCATCGGATACAACACCCAGCATGTGCGGTATATCTCCTTCGTCATCGCAGGTTTTTTTGCTGGTACAGCAGGTGGTATTGGTGCACTTAATTTTGAAATTGTTACAGCCGAAGTTGTAGGTGCTGCGCGATCTGGCGCTTATTTACTTTTTACTTTTTTGGGCGGTGCTACTTTTTTCTTTGGTCCAATTATTGGTGCCATCTTGTTAGTTTTGGCATTTGTATTGCTCTCCGAATTCACCAAAGCTTGGTTGCTGTATCTGGGATTGGTTTTTTTATTTATGGTGATGTTTGCACCGGGTGGCATTTCTAGCCTGCTCATGATGAATTTACGGTTGGCTGCATTTGGTCGCTTACGCAATATTTGGGTAGCCTATTTGGGACTTGCTGTCACTGCCTTGATAGGCTTGGCAGGAATTGCAGCTATTGTGGAGATGGTGTATCACTTGCAACTCAATGCCGCGATGGGACCTGAGGTGCGTTTTGCTGGCTTTGGTCTTCAAACCAATTCAAGCCATAGTTGGTTTGGGTGTGTATTTTTGGTTGTCACTGGTTTTGGACTTTTTGAATTAGCCAGACGCCAATATTTACGTGATTGGGGCGAGTCCCAGGAATATATTGAGAAAGAGATTAAACGCAGGGAGGAA
>DDYJ01000012.1:19469-20422 GCA_002347905.1 Comamonadaceae bacterium UBA2237
GTCTGGAGAGCGGATCGCCATCATTGGCCCCAATGGGGCCGGTAAATCGACATTGTTTAATTTAATGAGCGGCCGTTTTGCACCTACTAGCGGTGAAATTTGGCTGGGGGACCAACGTATCGACGGAAAACAACCTTTTGAAATCAATCGACTGGGACTTTCTCGGAGTTTTCAAATTACTAATATTTTTCCTAAGCTTAGCGTGTTCGAAAACCTCCGTTGCGCGGTTTTGTGGAGTTTGGGATACAAATATTCCTTCTTCAAATTTTTAGCGGACCTTGACGATGCCAATAAATTGGCTGAGCAATATATGGAAAAGATCCGTCTCGATAGAAAACGTGATGTCTTGGCCATGAATCTCACCTATGCCGAGCAACGTGCACTCGAAATTGGTATCACTATTGCGGGTGGCGCCAAAGTTATTTTGTTAGATGAACCCACCGCTGGCATGAGCAAAAGCGAGACTCTACGCTTTGTTCAATTGATTCGACAAGTCACTGAAGGTAAGACGCTTCTGACTGTGGAGCATGACATGGGGGTTGTGTTTGGCTTAGCCGACAAAATTGCCGTTGTAGTGTATGGAGAGGTCATAGCATTTGACACGCCTGATGCGGTGCGATCGAACCCAAAGGTACAGGAAGCTTATCTTGGCAGTGCGCAAACCCATTAGTCCTCATACCTTTACCCAGCAACATCTGTCCTATGCTAAAGATTGAAAACCTCCACGCTTTTTATGGAAAGAGCCATGTCTTGCATGGCGTGTCTTTTGACATTCATGCTGGAGAAATTGTGTCTTTGCTTGGGCGAAATGGCTCTGGTCGATCCACGACTGCGCGATCCATCATGGGTTTGGTGGAGTGCCAAGGCTTGGTTGAATGGAAGGGGCAATCCATTCTTAATAAAAAGGCCTACCAAATTGCCCACCTCGGCATTGGCTATGTGCCTGAAAACCG
>DDYJ01000012.1:20532-20824 GCA_002347905.1 Comamonadaceae bacterium UBA2237
GTGGCCTTGGTCGGCCAGTATCTGGAAACATTGAAACAAAAAGGTATCTCTGTTTTATTGATAGAACAAAAGTTAACGATTGCTATGGATATTTCAGACCGAGTCTTGGTCATGGGCCACGGCAGCATTGTGTTTTCAGGCACACCCGCACAACTACGAGAAGACGCTTATATCCGCCGTGAATGGCTGGAGGTTTGATCTAGAATGAAAAAAGAACGATCGTTCTTTTTCTTGTCCCAATTCAGTTTCAACAAGGAACCCGCATGAGTGCAGACTACAAAGTTCACGGTGA
>DDYJ01000072.1:0-2253 GCA_002347905.1 Comamonadaceae bacterium UBA2237
GATCCCGCAGACCGCGCCACCATTGAAGAAGAGCATGCCTTGGAGTTGCGCACCCGCGACCGCGAGCGCAAATTGCTGAAAAAAATCGAGCAATCTATCCATCGCATCGATGGTGGCGATTACGGCTACTGTGACGAAACCGGTGAGCCTATCGGCGTTCCTCGCTTGCTAGCGCGTCCCACGGCCACTTTGTCNNGACGAAACAGGCGAACCTATCGGGGTCGCCCGATTGCTGGCGCGTCCCACTGCCACTTTGTCTTTAGAAGCACAAGAACGTCGCGAACTGAAGCAAAAAATGTTTGGGGATTGAGCCCTTGCTCTATGGCACCGAAAAAACAGGCCTTTGGCCTGTTTTTTTCGACTATTCCTATCTTGATAAGACACTTTTAATAGATCTTCTAAGTACTTGCTTTATAACGATTTTTACTCCTAGACTTGTTTATGAAATCGCTCCTAAGTTGTTGATTTCATTGAAAAAAATCGAAAAACCCTTGGTATTGCATTGAAATCCTGATACAGTGCAAATAAGTGCAATTAAGTGGTGAAAAGTGTCAACTCACTTTCACTGCCGTTTGCGTATTGTCTGTTTGCCAAGGAAAGCCGCTGTGTTTCAAGGTGCGTCATCGTTGAGTCTCGATGCGAAGGGCCGTTTGTCGGTACCTACGCGTCATCGCGACGTCTTGAGCGCAACTGCGGGTGGACAGCTCACGATCACGCGCCATCCCCACGGATGTTTGATGCTGTTCCCACGCACCGAGTGGGAAAAATTTCGCGACCGTATTGCTGCCTTGCCGATGAGCGCGCAGTGGTGGAAGCGCGTGTTGCTTGGTAACGCGATGGATGTCGAAATGGACGGCACGGGCCGTGTGTTGATTTCCCCCGAACTGCGCGCCGCAGCAGGCATTTCAAAAGACACCATGTTGCTGGGCATGGGCAACCACTTCGAGTTGTGGGACAAAGCCACTTACGAAACGCAAGAAGCGCAAGCCATGCAAGGCGAAATGCCGGACGTCTTCAAGGAATTTTCTTTCTAAAGGATGACGGTGGACACGCCATGGCAGCACATCACCGTCCTACTCAGCGAAGCCGTCGATGCACTCGACCTTCAGCCGGACGGTACCTATGTAGATGCAACCTTTGGACGCGGCGGACACACGCGTCTGATGCTCTCCAAACTCTCAAACAAAGGACGGGTGATTGCATTCGACAAAGACCCAGAAGCGGTTGCAGTGGCCCAACAAATCCAAGACCCGCGTTTATCGATTCGGCACGAGGGCTTTGCGCACTTAGGCGATTTGCCGTATGCATCGGTCGACGGCGTATTAATGGACTTGGGCATCAGCTCGCCGCAAGTCGACAACCCCGCGCGCGGATTTTCGTTTCGACACAACGGCCCTTTGGACATGCGCATGGACACCACGCGTGGACAGAGCGTGCAAGAGTGGTTGGCAGAAGCAGACATTCAACACATAGCGGAGGTGATACGTGAATATGGCGAGGAACGGTTTGCTTTACAGATTGCAAAGGCGATTGATGCTCGCCGACAAGAACGGGGCGTCCCTGCAAGCACCGCTGAACTGGCCCAGCTCGTGGCTGACACGGTCAAAACCCGCGAGCCGGGCAAGGACCCTGCAACGCGCACATTTCAGGCTTTTCGGATTTTCATCAACGCCGAGCTTGAGGAGTTGCAACAAGCGCTAGACGCTACGTTGCATGTACTGCGCCCGCATGGAAGATTGGCTGTGATCAGTTTTCATTCATTGGAAGATCGCATCGTGAAGCAGTTCATTGCGCAACATGCGCGTGAGGTGTATGACCGCCGCACACCTTTTGCGCCGCCGCAAGTCATGGATTTCAAAGCGCTGCAACGTATCAAACCCAGTGAGCAAGAAATTGCCAGCAACCCCCGTGCGCGCAGCGCTATCTTGCGTGTTGCAGAGCGTCTACCAACAGCACAGCATGAGGCGGTGGCATGAGTCGCTTGAGCATTATTTTGTTGATTGCCGTATTACTGAGTGCGCTCTATTTGGTGAGAACCCAATACGAGTCACGTGCGCTGACCACCGAACTCGACCATGCCACGAGTGAAGCGCGCCGCTTAGAAATTGAGAACGACCGCTTGGATGTAGAACGACGTGCGCAAGCCACACCTAAGCGTGTTGAAAAATTAGCGCGTGAACAGTTGCATATGCGCACCATAACGCCAGCGATCACGCATTACGCCACGCTACCTTCGCAAGGTGCGTCTACTAC
>DDYJ01000072.1:2272-9916 GCA_002347905.1 Comamonadaceae bacterium UBA2237
CTGGCAAGTAAGACGCCGATTTGGCGTAGTCAATTTATCGTGGCGTGTATTGCATTGGGTTTTTTAGGTTTGGTAGCACGTGCAGCCTATGTGCAACTCATCGGTAATGCATTCTTTAAGCGCCAAGGTACGGTACGCCATGTGCGTACCTTAGATTTGCCAGCTAACCGTGGCCGTATTTTGGATCGCAACGGGCACATCTTGGCTTCGAGCGTACCCGTGCCCAGTATTTGGGCGAATCCAGAGAGCATTGACCGCGATCCAGACAAATTCAAGGCACTTGCAAAGTTATTGGGCATGACGCAAGCTGAGTTAGAAAAAAAGCTCAGCGATGAAGATAAAAACTTTGTTTGGCTCAAACGTCAAGTGGACGAGCGAGTTGCTAAAAGCATAGAAGACCTCAAGATCAAAGGCATCTATGCGCGCAAAGAATACAAGCGCATTTATCCAGAAGGTGAAGCTGTCGCCCATGTGGTGGGCTTTACCAATGTAGAAAACATCGGGCAAGAGGGAATCGAGCGCGAGTTCAACAAAGACTTGGGTGGTAAGCCTGGCTCACGTCGCGTCATCAAAGACAAATTCGGTCAAGTCGTAGAGGACATCGGTGAAATTATCTTGCCCGAAGACGGCAAAGATTTGCAATTGAGCATTGATAGTAAAGCGCAGTACTTTGCCTACGAAAAAATCAAAGAAGCGGTGTTGAGCAACAAAGCCAAAGCAGGCAGCGTAGTAGTTTTACACGCACAAACAGGTGAAGTCTTGGCCATGACGAACTACCCCAGTTATGTACCAGACAAGCGTGGCAATCTCGTAGGTGAACAACTGCGTAACCGGGCACTGACCGATACATTCGAGCCAGGCTCTGTAATGAAGCCGTTCACCATTGGTTTGGCCTTGAATTCAGGACGCGTCACACCCAACTCCGTGATTCAAACTGCGCCTGGTTCTATGGTGTTAACAGGCACCACCATCCATGACGCACATCCGCATGGTGCGTTAACGGTTGAGCAAGTTATTCAAGTCTCAAGCAATGTAGGCACCACCAAGATTGCCATGCAAATGCAACCCCAAGAAATGTGGGAAACATTTTCACAAGCAGGCTTTGGACAAAAACCACCGATTGCATTTCCTGGTGTGGTGTCAGGACGCCTGCGTCCTTACAAGACATGGCGTCCTATCGAGCAGGCCACCATGTCTTACGGTTATGGTTTGTCTGCCTCGCTCTTTCAAATGGCGCGTTCGTACACCGTCTTTTCGCATGACGGGCAAATCATTCCCGTCACTTTGTTAAAGAACGATGTCACTGTTTCTGGCGAGCAGGTGTTTTCTGCCAGTACCGCTAGCCAAGTACGCAAGATGTTGCAGATGGCGGCGGGCCCTGGTGGCACCGGCATGAAGGCACAAACCATGGGCTATTCCGTGGGTGGTAAATCTGGTACAGCCTATAAGCAAGTCGGTAAGACCTATGGCAGCGATAAGAACCGCAAATACCGTGGATGGTTTGTCGGCATGGCGCCGATTGATAAGCCTCTGATCATCGTTGCAGTGATGCTCGATGAACCCAGCAACGGTCGTTACTACGGCGGCGATGTGGCAGCACCAGTATTTAGTGAAGTGGTGCAACAAACATTACGCATGATGCGTGTGCAACCAGATATGGCCGTCAAACCTTTGGTGGTGACGCAATTAGAGAAGGAGTCTTTGTGATGCAAAGACTTCAAACACCCGATCAAGCCGCCCAGTGGTTGCGCGAGCGCGTCACGGGCAGCCTATGCACGGACAACAGAAAATTGCAAATCAACGATGGATTCATCGCTTGGCCGGGTGCTGCGCATGATGCACGCCGTTTTGTGCCTATTGCGCTGGAGCAAGGCGCTAGTGCGTGTGTCATAGAGGAAGCAGATGCGGACGTTTTTGATTGGATTGATGTGCCGCATATCCATGACCGTGTAGCCAGTTACAGCGGACTCAAATCTGCTTGCGGACCCATTGCGGCAAGTTTTTATCAGCATCCCAGTGTGGATATGGATGTGATAGCTATTACAGGTACCAACGGTAAAACAAGCTGTGCATGGTGGTTGGCCCATGCGTTACAAAATCTTGGTCAACCCGCTTCCATAGTTGGCACGCTTGGATTTGGGCGCCCCAATAGTTTGGCAACTACAGGAATGACCACACCTGATCCCGTGTTGTTGCAATCGCATTTGCGTGAGATGTTGGATGAAGGTGTCAGCAGTTGCGTGATGGAAGCCTCGTCGATCGGAATAGCAGAGCACCGCCTAGATGGCACTCATCTGCGCCTGGCTGTATTTACCAACTTCTCACAAGATCACCTGGATTACCACGGCGATATGGACCGTTATTGGCAAGCTAAGGAAGCCTTATTTGGTTGGGTAGGCCTAGCAGCAGCAGTTATCAATATTGATGACCCTAAAGGTGATTGGTTAGCCAACAAATTGCAGAAAGCTGGTCAGGTAAAAGTTTGGACGTATGCAGTGCAAGAAAAAAACAGCAAAAACACTTCGCAACATATCCAAGCAGAAAAAATTGGTTATGCCCACCGCGGTATGGAGTTTGAAATCAAACTCAGCGATAAATCGGTACATCTCGCGACGACCATGGTGGGGGATTACAACGTCAGCAATTTAACGGGCGTGATTGCTTGCTTATGCGCCTTAGGACATTCCCTTGAGAATGCATCACAAGCTTGTTTGCATTTACCCTCCGTACCAGGTCGTATGGAGTTATTGGGTGATCAAGGTGAGCCTTTGGTTGTGGTGGATTTCGCGCATACGCCGGACGCAATTGAAAAAGCATTGCTTGCATTGCAGCCGTTAGCGGCATTGCGTGGCGGAGACATTATTTGCNNGCCACCGCAGAAATCTATGCAAAGCATATTGTCCTAACCAGTGACAACCCGCGCAGTGAAAACCCAGAAGCCATCTTGCAAGATATGTATGCAGGCTTAAAAACACCGCAAAGCGTTCGTATCGTCGTCGATAGAGCGCAAGCTATTGCAGAAACTGTCAAACACGCCCAACCCAACGATTTGGTGTTGATTGCTGGCAAAGGACACGAAACATACCAAGAAATACAGGGTGTGAAATTTCCCTTCAGCGACCAATTGCAGGCACAACAAGCGATTCGGAGTAGGAGTCTGCATGTCTGATATGCATTTACGTTTGCAAGATGCTGCGCTTTGGGTAGAGGGTGCGCGCATACACGGTAATGCATCGGTGTGTATCGAACGCGTTCATACTGACAGCCGAAGTGTGGAAGTGGGGGATCTATTTATTGCCCTGCAGGGCGAACGCTTTGATGCCCACGATTTTCTGCAACAGGTTAGTCAGAGTGGCGCTAGTGCTGCCATGGTGGCGACTGGAAAAGCAGATGCCCATTTGGCCTGCATCGAAGTGCCAGACACACGCAAAGGCCTAGGCCAGTTAGCCAAAGGTTGGAGAAGCCAAATGCCTATTCCTGTGATTGCTGTCACAGGTAGTAATGGCAAAACCACAGTGACACAAATGCTTGCCAGTATTTTGCGCTGTGCATTTGGGGATGGTGCATTAGCAACTGAAGGCAATTTGAATAACGAGATAGGTGTACCGCAAACTGTTTTGCGCTTACGTAAATATCACCGTGGCGCTGTTGTCGAATTGGGTATGAACCATCCGGGTGAAATTGCGTGGCTGGCTGAAATTGCCCAGCCTACTGTGGGGCTGGTAAACAATGCACAACGCGAGCATCAAGAATTCATGGCTAGCGTAGAGGCAGTCGCACAAGAAAATGGTGCCGTGATTTCTGCGCTATCTGCAGATGGCGTAGCAGTATTTCCAGCCGATGACGATTACGCATCGCTTTGGAGAAAACTAGCTGGCGATAGGGTATGCATGACTTTTTCAATGCAAACCGCCCAGCAAAACACAACTCTGGCTGATGTGACCTTGGAGCAAGCGGATTGGCAAGGCAACCATTGGGTGCTCAATATAAAAACGCCTCAAGGTAACTTAAAAACCCCCTTGCATTGTGCTGGCCGTCATAACGTTGGCAATGCATTGGCAGCGACAGCATCGGCTTTAGCCGCAGGCGTTGCGTTGGAAAAAATTGCACAAGGCTTGGCGCAATTTACACCTATTAAAGGCCGCTCCCGCGCCTATGCAGTGACTATTGCAAGCAAGCAAGTGCAGGTGGTAGATGATTCGTACAACGCCAATCCAGATTCAGTCAAGGCGGCAATCGACTTATTGTCAGAGTTGCCCAAACCCCAAATATTGGTGTTGGGTGACATGGGTGAAGTCGGAAACCAAGGCCCAGAGTTCCATCGCGAAGTAGGCCTTTACGCGCAGCAAAAAAATATTGACAGTGTATTGTGCTTAGGTGAGCTAACAACCTATGCAGTGCAAGCTTGCGGCCCAAGTGCACAGCATTTTCATGACATCGATGCACTCAACTATCAGGTAAGTCAAGCATTACCCACGGCAGCTAGCGTATTGGTCAAGGGCTCACGATTCATGAAGATGGAGCGGGTGCTCGACGCGATTACAAAACAATCAGAACAACACATGCGGGAGACCACGCCATGCTGATCACTTTGGCGCAATGGTTACAAACTTTATCGCCCGAATTTGGATTCTTTCGGGTGTTTCAGTACATCACCTTTCGCGCAGTGATGGCGGCGTTGACAGCATTACTGATTGGTTTGTTTGCAGGCCCTTCTGTGATCCGACATTTGGTGGCTTTGAAAATTGGCCAACCCATTCGTGAATACGCCATGCAATCACACATGGTGAAAAGCGGTACACCGACCATGGGTGGCGTATTGATTTTGATTGGCATAGGCATTTCCACTTTGCTGTGGGCAGACCTCACCAACCGATTCGTATGGATTGTGATGCTCGTGACTTTTGGATTTGGTGCGATTGGTTGGGTGGATGATTGGCGCAAAGTCGTGCGCAAAGACCCGGAAGGTATGCGCTCACGAGAAAAATACATGTGGCAATCTTTGATTGGATTCGTCGCCGCTTTGTATTTGGTATTTAGTATTTCAGAGAGCAGTAATTTACGCGTGCTCGAACTCTTTTATTCATGGATGCAATCGGGCTTCGATGTGGATTTGCCACCCAAAGCTGGTTTGTTATTGCCTTTCATGAAAGAAGTGAGTTATCCCTTAGGTGTTTTTGGGTTTGTCATCATGACTTACCTTGTCATCGTGGGTTCAAGCAACGCAGTGAATTTGACTGACGGCTTAGACGGACTGGCCATCATGCCAGTGGTGATGGTGGGTTCTGCCTTGGGCGTTTTTGCCTATGTCACAGGTAGTTCGGTGTATTCCAAGTACCTGATATTTCCGTATATCCCCGGCTCTGGTGAGTTAATGATTTTCTGTGCTGCCATGGCAGGGGCGGGTTTGGCATTTTTGTGGTTCAACACCCATCCTGCGCAAGTATTTATGGGGGACGTGGGTGCGTTGGCATTGGGCGGTGCCTTGGGGACGATTGCGGTGATCGTGCGCCAAGAAATTGTGCTGGCCATCATGGGTGGAATTTTTGTAGTGGAAGCACTGTCTGTGATGGTGCAAGTCGGTTACTTCAAATACACCAAGAAAAAATATGGCGAAGGTCGACGTATTTTAAAAATGGCACCACTACACCACCATTTTGAAAAATCAGGTTGGACTGAAACACAAGTGGTCGTGCGGTTTTGGATCATCACCATGCTCTTGTGCTTAGTTGGCATGTCTACTTTGAAATTAAGGTAAACATTCAATGCGCACATTACAACAACTCTCTGTACTTGTTTTGGGTCTTGGCGACTCTGGACTTGCTATGGTGCGTTGGTGTGTTCGAAACGGCGCAGACGTTGTGGTGGTAGACACGCGCGAACAACCGCCCCATCTCGCGCAGTTAAAAGCAGAACATCCTAGTGTTGTATTCAAACATGCACCGTTTGACGCATCTTTAGTAACTGGGCAGCCCATTCGCGCGGTCTTCAAAAGTCCTGGACTAAGCCCTGAATCGGTAGCGCCCGTATGGCAAGCAGCACAAGCAGCAGGTTTGTGGGTGGGTACTGAACTGACATTGTTTGCGCAAGCCTTAGAAGAATTAAAAATTGACATGCAATATATGCCGCATGTCTTGGCAATTACAGGAACGAATGGCAAAACAACGGTCACGACGTTAACCGGCCAATTGCTAGAGCGTGCTGGTCTAAGCGTCGCAGTAGCAGGAAATATTGGACCTACTTTGCTCGACACTTTGTCTGCGGCTATTGACCAAGAACAAGCACAGTGGCCACAAGCATGGGTGTTGGAGTTGTCGAGTTTTCAACTGGATCAGGTGGTTACCTTTGAGCCAACCGCCGCTACCGTCTTGAACTTAAGTCAAGACCACCTCGATTGGCATGGTGACATGCAAGCCTATGCAAAGGCCAAAGCGCATATCTTTGGCAAACACGGTTGCATGGTGTTAAACCGTGACGACCCACAAGTCATGGCCATGCTGCCAACGCCAGTTGTCAAAACCAAATCTATCAAGCAGTCGCCACGCGAAGTGATGCGATTTGGCGGCGATATGCCCACGCAACATGGTGATTGGGGGTTAGAGACAGTCAACGGCATGACTTGGTTGGTACGCGCATTGGACGTAGATGAAACCAGGAAGTCGCGTGCATCTGCTGAGGCGGAAATTTATATACAACGTCTGTTGCCAGTAGATGCGTTACGTATACGTGGACGCCATAACGCTCTCAATGCCATGGCAGCGTTGGCATTGGCAAGTACAACGGGCGCACCATTGGCAGCCATGTTGTTTGCCTTGCGCGAATATAGAGGTGAACCACATCGGGTCTCGTCTGTAGCAGTTTTGCAAGATGTGGAATACATCGACGACAGCAAAGGCACCAATGTAGGCGCTACGGTGGCCGCTATTCAGAGCGTAGGAGCAGATCGCCGAATTGTGTTGGTATTAGGTGGAGACGGAAAAGGACAAGACTTCTCCCCATTGCGAGTCCCCGTTCAACAATTTGTCAGATCACTGGTGTTGATTGGAAAAGATGCAGGAAAACTGCGTGAGGAGTTACAAGGGACGAACGTGCCTATGCATGACGCTGCTAGCTTAGAAGATGCTGTCAAGCATTGCCAAGGTTTGGCCCTTACAGGCGATGCAGTGTTGTTATCCCCAGCATGTGCAAGTTTCGATATGTTTAAAAACTATGTGCACCGAGGCGAAGTCTTCGAGCAAGCGGTACAAAGTTTGGCATTAGATTTAGGTTTGGAGTTGGATATTCATGGAGGTGCGCAAATATGAGCGGTCTCACAGCACGTCTTCCATTGGGTTTACCAGTGCGCTGGTTACAAACATTGCGCGCAAAGTTTGGCGCACACCCGCAAGCTGAATTTGATGCATTACCGGTTCGCGTGCATGGAACCGAATTCACACGGACAACAGCAGCGCCTGTTCATGTGAAAGGATTTGATCAACCATTGGTATGGGTCACTTTTGGATTGCTCATGATTGGTTTGGTCATGGTGTATTCCGCTTCCATCGCGTTGCCAGATAACCCACGCACCGGTGGACACTACTCATCCACATATTTTTTATTCCGCCATACGGTGTCATTGATCGTCGCGTTCATTGCGGCAGTCAT
>DDYJ01000125.1:0-8755 GCA_002347905.1 Comamonadaceae bacterium UBA2237
GAATAACGCACGCCAGGTTGTGCGGCCAAATGAATGACGCGCTGCGGTTTGAAGTCCGCAAACAATGCTTGTGTCTTTGCAGCGTCTGATAAATCTAAGTGGGCAAACTTGAAGTTACTGGCATTTTGCAATTCGGCCAAGCGGTCTTGTTTGAGTGCGGGGTCGTAATAGGTATTGAGGCTATCCACGCCGAGTACCTCGTCGCCTCGCGAGAGGAGTTTTTGGGAGGTGTGCATGCCGATGAATCCAGCAGCACCGGTGAGCATGATTTTCATGGGGCTTCTTTCTTTTGAAAGCGCAGACCAAAACAAGTTGCGATGACGCAAGCAGAAAAATACACCGTCCAAAACGAGAACACGATGTCACTCAAGAAATGGTTGCCTTGCAAGATACGCCCCAAACCCACAAATGAACCCAATACCAAACCTACCAATAACCAATAACGGCGCTTTAGTACCCAAGCCAAACTAAGCCAGTAAAAGCCCATCGCTGCGTGGCCGCTGACAAATGAGCAATTGGTGTCGCATTCTTGGGCAGGTTGCATCGGGGGGGTGTACTGATGCTCGCCACCAAAGTTTTGGGTTTCAAAAGGTCTAGCGCGGCCCCAATGCTCTTTCCATACGCCATTGACTATGAGGCCTGGACCCACAAAGAGGACCGCCAACAAAAATACAGCCAAGCGTCTGTTGAACTGTTTGGCTAAAGCATCTTTTCTGGGGCCACTGAAATAAGTCCAAGCTAGATAAGCTAATAAAACAGCTATGACCACAAAATGCATTTGCGCAAACACTTCGTAGGACAACATGACGATGGGATGTTTGCTGTAGGCAAAACCTAAATCTGGCGTGAAGAATTGTTGGCTCACCCAAACATCAGCGTTAGGCACTGCTACAAAGAAAGCCACACATCCCACAAAGCACAAAAGGTCTGCCCTAAAGAGGTGTTCCATTCTGGGAAGTGGGAAAGGTGTGAACTTCAATGCGCGCTTTCTGGGAAGAATGGCCGTATTTAAGGGCTATCGCACTAATTTCGTAAAATCTTGCAGTGCGGCTAATCAAAATTTTACTTGCTCTGACCACCAGCTGTGTCTTTTTGGCCTGGTGGTTCACCCATGGGATGCCAGCAAGCCTTGCACAAGATTTTTTAGCGCTGCCTTGGACAGTTGTGGTCTTGGCAGTCTTGGGCTTAGTTCTCACTTATTTGTTACGTGGTTGGCGTGTGTGTCGCGAGTTCAAGCAATTTCCCAAAATGCGTTTCGGTGCGGCATTGCAGGTGGTACTTTGGCACAACGCGTCGGTTAATGTGATGCCATTTCGTTCTGGTGAAGCAGCGTTTCCTTGGTTGCTTAACCGTCGGTTTGATATTTCGTTCCCTCGGGCTACTGCATCGCTTCTCTGGTTGCGCATTCAAGATGCTTGTGTTGTGCTGATGTTGGGGATTTGGGTGCTTGCTGATATCGAACTGCTTGTGCGTGTGTTGCTAAGCATCGGATTGGTAGTTGCCGCTTTGTTATTCGCCCAATGGAGCCGAGTCGCGTCACCAACGCCTTTCACCCAATGGCCTTGGAAATACTTGAATGGGTTTAGACAAGCATTGGCTGAATCTAATGCGCACTCACCAGAAGGTTGGTGGGTCACCCTAGCCAACTGGCTGATCAAACTCAGTGTGCAAGCGATGTTGTTTGCATCCTTGCTGCAAGTTGGATTTCAAACAGGCTTGGCGGGAACTTTTGGCGCCGAATTAGCAGCCGTCACCCCTTTGCAGGGAGTTGCAGGCATAGGTAGCTATGAGGCAGCGAGTGCTGCAGCCATGTTGCCTTGGGGTGTGGAGTGGTCGGTAGGATTGCGCACTGCACTGGTGGTGCACTTGGTTGTGCTTATTTGCGCGTTGGGATGTGCAGCAATAGCAGGACTTGTTTCCGCTTTCACACCCACCCCACCCCCTGATACTGCTGCTTAATTGATTTGATGAACTGCGTGACTCCATGAACACTTCTATCTCCATGCCTTCTGCATTGCCTGACCATTCGCTCTCCATCGTTGTGCCGATGCACAACGAAATGGAGAACGTGCAGCCTTTGGTCGCGCGGGTCCAAGAGTGCTTGGGCAACTACCCATGGCCTTGGGAATTGATCTTGGTAGACGACGGCAGCACCGACGGTACGCGTGAAGCGATTGAACAAGCCGCCAAACAAAGCCAAGGGTTTGTGCGTTTGGTAGAACTCGCACGCAACTTCAAACAAACTGCCGCCATGCAGGCTGGCATAGACGCTGCACGGGCGGATGTGATCGTGACCATGGACGGCGATTTGCAAAACGACCCCATCGACATCCCACGCATGGTGGCCAGATTGTTGAATGAAGAACTCGATTTAGTCGCTGGTTGGCGCAAAGATCGTAAAGACAATATGGTGATGCGCAAGATTCCTTCGCAAATTGCGAATGCATTGATCGCACGTATGACAGGCATCGCACTTAAAGACAATGGATGCAGCCTGAAAGTGTTTCGCGCTAGCACGTTAAAACGCGTACGTTTGTATGGCGAGATGCACCGCTTTATTCCAGCTTGGTTGTCCACCGTGACATCAAGTAAGCGCATCGCACAAGAAGTGGTGACGCACCATCCGCGTATCCATGGTGAATCTAAATACGGCATTTCTCGCACCTTCCGTGTGCTGCTGGATTTGTTTTTTGTCTATTTCTTTATGCGTTATCGGGCCAGACCTGGGCACTTTTTTGGTGGCATTGGTTTGGGCTTATTGGGTGTTGGCTCCTTGATCTTGACGTATCTCTCTTTCGTCAAGTTTTATCTAGGCGAGGACATCGGCACACGGCCTTTGTTATTTGGTGGCTTTTTCTTAGTGATTGCAGGTGTGCAAATGTTGACGACTGGCATCTTGGCCGAGGTGTTGGTGCGCGTGTTGTTCGAATCGGGTAACAGCAAGTCTTATCTGGCGCGTGAAACGCCGATGCCAGCAGCAAATGAAGGTTGGCATTTGCCCCGCTAACTTGATGCTCGCGACGCGCCCCGCCATTGCTCTGACTGCTTGCTGCCTGATAGCGCTGGCGATTTGGCGCTTTTTTGTAGCGAGCGCATTGCCGTTTTCCATCGACGAGGCGTATTACGTGGCGTGGTCTAAAACGCCTGATTGGGGCTACTGGACCAAGCCACCTTTTATTGCCTGGGCAATTGGTGCTGCGCGGTGGGTTTGCGGTGAGTCTACAGGCTGTGTGCGTAGCGTTGCATTGCTGAGCTTTCCTGTGACCAGCGTTATCGTGGGGCTGTTGACATGGCGTATTGCTAAGAATGTATGGGCAGCAGCTTGTGCTGCAGTTTTGTTCTCCACCCTACCCTTGGGCATGTTTTACGGCATCGCAGCAACGACCGACGCTTTACTTTTGTTGTGCTGGGCCGCCGCGATGTGGAGTTTGTTGGAGGCACTGCATGGCAAACAATGGGGTTGGATTGCTCTTGGTATTTGTGTAGGACTTGGTATGTTGGCCAAGTACTCCATGGCAGTGATTGGCCTGTCGATTGTGCTCACGCTTTTGCATCCTGATTGGCGTGTGCAATATAAAAAGCCTTGGGCCTATTTCAGTGCATTGGTCGCTTTGATAGTCTTCGCGCCGAATATTGCTTGGAATTTGGCCAACCAAATGCCAACGTTTTCTCATACCGCTGGCATTTCGCACGGGGGCAATGGCTATGGACTGAACTGGCAGTCTTTATTGGAGTTTGAAGCTGCGCAATTGGTTGTTGGCGGGCCCTTGTTGGTTGTGGCGTTTGCAATGTGGCTGACGCGCAAAGAATGGCGCACCAATGCAGACGCATGGTTATTACTGTGTTTTGCATTGCCCATGTTTTTGGTGATATCCGCACAAGCATTGCTCGCGCGAGCGCATGCGAATTGGGCGTCGCCCACTTATTTGGCTTTGACTGTGGCTAGCGTTGTGTTTTTATGGACAAGAAAAGGATTTTTTGGCAAACCCGCTCTGGCGCTGACCTTGGTGATGAATTTAGTTCTTGGTGCGGTGCTTTACCATTTTGAAAACCTGGTAGCTAAGCCATTGGGGATCACCCCTTCCGCGCATACAGACCCCTATTGGGCATTGCGTAATTGGCCTGATGCTATCGATGCGGTAAAGAACACACTGACAGACACCTTGCCCCAAGAAGAATGGCGTATTGCCTCTGACGACAGGGGCATGTTGTCGATTGGACAAGCGGTTCTACACTTACCAGCTGGTGCCACTTTGGGGTGGCAACGCAGCAATGCGCCACAAAACCATTTTGAACAACGTTTTCCTTTGACCAAGACTCCCCAACAACGCGTGCTATTAATTACGCAAGCTAGCCAAGCTGAAGTGTTGGCAAACTTTCCTCATGCGCAGTTTGCAAAGCAGATCGATGCAGATAAATTACCTGACGGCGCTTTGCATTTCACCGCTTGGTGGATCAACCCCTAATCGCTTCAAGCTATGTTGTTTCAAAGTTCGTTACGCAAAGAGTTAGCTCGCAGTTTTGGCGCCACCTTGGTGGTATTGGTGACGATTGTGATGACGATGATTTTGATCCGCATATTGGGTCAAGCGTCTGCGGGCAAAGTCAATCCAACAGAAATCGGTTTGATCATGGGTTACAACCTGATTGGACAGATGCCCACAGTGCTCACATTAAGTTTGTTTGTAGCGACGGTTGGCACGATTTCGCGCATGTATATGGAAAGCGAAATGGTGATTTGGCTATCGAGCGGACAAAGCATGTGGTCGTTTGTGCGCCCCATCATCCAGTTCACTTGGCCCACCTTAATCGTGGTGTTTATCTTGGTGATTTTTGTGTGGCCATGGTCAAACAAGCAAACTACCGATTTAAAAGAACGCTTTGAGCGACGCGGCGATTTAGAGAGGGTTGCACCAGGACAGTTTCAAGAATCAGCCAATGGTTTGCGGGTGTTTTTTATCGATAAGTCGAGTTTGCAAAACAAGCAAGGAAAGAATGTTTTTATCTCGGCTGCTGACCAAGGGAAACAGTCGATGACTTCCTCGCACAGTGGACACATTGAGATGATTGGCGAAGACCGATTCTTGATGCTAGAAACTGGCCAACGCGTTGAACAAGCGTTGGGCCAAGCAGAGATGAAAGTGAGCGAATTCAAAATCTACGGCACCCGTACCGACGAAGACAGCGAAACCATCGCCCTACCCTCAACCCGATCCATCCCCACCGTGGTTTTGTTGCAAAACCCTACGCCCTCCAATATGGGGGAATTCAGCTGGCGCATCGGCCTCATTGCATCCACCTTCAATTTAATGGTGATCGCCCTAGCCATTACCAGCGCCAACCCGCGCGTGGGACGCGGCGGTAATTTGGCCTTGGCGATGCTGATGTTTTTGACTTACACCAACTTCATCAACCTCGGGCAAGCCTTGGTGAACGACGGAAAGATCCAATGGTTGGTGTTTTTGTTCACCTTGCACGGCGGAACTTTGCTGCTCAGCTTGGCCTGGCTGACGTTACGGGCAAATAACTGGACTTGGCGGCAGTTGTTGCCGCGGAAAACTAAACCTCAAGCCACTTAGAAGCTCTGCTAGCCGGCGCTTGCTAAATCCTCCCGCGTAAAATGACGGGTTGCTCAAGAGGAAGACCCCCATGGCCCGCACCCTGTATGACAAGATTTGGGACGAACACGTCGTCCACACCGAAGAAGACGGCACCGCCATCCTCTACATAGACCGCCATCTGGTGCATGAAGTTACCAGCCCCCAAGCGTTTGAAGGCATTCGTCAGGCGGGGCGCAAAGTCTGGCGCGTCAGCTCCATCGTTGCCACCGCCGACCACAACACGCCCACCACCGGATGGGAGTTGGGTTATGACGGCATTACCGATCCTATTAGCAAAGAACAAGTCACCACCCTAGACGCGAACATCAAAGCATTTGGTGCTGCTGCGTTTTTCCCATTCCTGTCCAAACGCCAAGGTATCGTGCATGTGATTGGCCCTGAAAACGGCGCTACTTTGCCTGGCATGACCGTTGTTTGTGGCGATAGCCACACCTCCACCCACGGTGCGTTTGGTGCGTTGGCGCACGGCATCGGTACTTCTGAGGTCGAGCATGTGATGGCGACTCAAACATTGCTAGCCAAAAAAGCCAAGAATATGCGCGTGTCGGTCGAAGGCACGCTGCAAAAAGGGATCACTGCCAAAGACATCGTGCTGGCCATCATTGGCAAGATTGGTACCGCGGGCGGCACTGGTTACACGATTGAATTCGCTGGCTCCGCCATTCGCAGTCTCAGCATGGAAGGCCGCATGACGCTGTGCAATATGGCGATCGAAGGCGGTGCACGTGCTGGCTTAGTGGCTGTTGACGACAAAACAATTGAATACGTCAAAGGCCGTTTATTGGCACCCGGTACTGACAAAGCGACAGGCAAGTTTGTCGGTGGCACCGAATGGGACCAAGCCATGGCTTATTGGAAAACCCTGCACTCCGACGCAGATGCTAAGTTTGATGCAACTGTCGAACTCAATGCTGCTGACATATTGCCCCAAGTCACATGGGGNNGGCCTAAAAGTCGCAAAAAACATCAAGCTCGCGATGGTGGTTCCCGGTTCAGGTTTGGTCAAAGAACAAGCCGAGCGTGAAGGTCTGCACGAGATTTTCAAAGCAGCTGGTTTTGAGTGGCGTGAACCCGGATGCTCCATGTGTTTGGCCATGAATGCAGACCGTTTAGAGCCCGGCGAGCGTTGCGCTTCCACTAGCAACCGCAATTTCGAAGGCCGTCAGGGCAATGGCGGACGCACGCATTTGGTGAGTCCTGCGATGGCTGCCGCCGCGGCCGTGCACGGGCATTTTGTTGACGTGCGTAAATTCGCTTAAAGGCTACAGGATATGCAGAAATTCACCCTACACAAAGGCCTAGTGGCCCCAATGGATCGCGAAAACGTAGACACCGACGCGATCATCCCTAAGCAGTTTTTAAAGTCGATCAAAAAAACAGGCTTCGGCCCTAATTTGTTTGACGAGTGGCGTTATCTCGACCATGGCGAACCCGGCCAAGATCCCGCCAGCCGCAAACCCAATCCTGACTTTGTCTTGAACCAAACCCGCTACGCTGGCGCTTCCATTTTGATAGCCCGCAAAAACTTTGGCTGCGGNNGACATCTTCTTTAACAACAGTTTTAAAAACGGCTTATTGCCCATCGTGTTGCCCGAAGCGACGATGGACTTGTTGTTTAACGAGACCTTGGCGTTTCCTGGTTACGAACTGACGATTGATTTGGACAAACAAGTCATTGTGCGACCACAAGGCGAAGAGATTCCTTTTGAGGTGCAAGCGTTTCGCAAGTATTGTTTGCTCAACGGCTTTGACGACATCGGTTTGACTCTGCGCCAAGCCGACAAGATCAAGGCCTTTGAAGCCGAACGCCTGGCCACCAAGCCTTGGTTGGCGCATACCCTCTAATTTCTAACTCCCCATCCATTATGAAAATCGCAATCTTGCCGGGTGACGGCATTGGTACTGAAATCGTGGCCGAGGCGGTCAAAGTTTTGCTCGCGCTTGACCTCAAATTTGAGAGCGAAACTGCGTTGGTGGGTGGTGCTGCGTTTGACGCACACGGCCATCCTTTGCCCGAGTCCACCTTGAAATTGGCCATGGCGTCTGACGCCGTCTTGTTTGGCGCCGTGGGTGACTGGAAATACGACAGCCTAGACCGCCCTTTGCGCCCTGAGCAAGCGATTTTGGGATTGCGCAAAAACATGGGGCTTTTCGCCAATTTTCGTCCTGCGATTTGCTACGAACAGTTGGTCGATGCATCGAGCTTGAANNCCCCGCGGTCGCCGTGTCGCAACAGATGGGCATTTCCCAGGCGCTGAAGAAGCATTCGACACCATGCGCTACAGCAAGCCCGAGATTGAACGCATTGCCCACGTCGCTTTCCAAGCTGCGCGCAAACGCAAAGCGGCTGGTACTGAAGGACGCGTGACAAGCGTCGACAAAGCCAATGTGCTCGAAACCTTCCAGTTCTGGAAAGACGTGGTGAGCGAAGTGGGCAAACAATACCCCGACATCGCCTTGGACCACATGTATGTCGACAACGCCGCAATGCAATTGGTCAAAGAGCCTAAGCGTTTTGATGTGGTGGTGACGGGTAATATGTTTGGCGACATCCTGAGCGACGAAGCGTCCATGCTCACAGGCTCTATTGGCATGCTGCCTTCAGCCAGTTTGAACAGCAAAAACCAAGGGCTCTACGAACCCAGCCACGGCAGTGCGCCTGATATCGCGGGCAAAGGCATTGCCAATCCTTTAGCCACTATTCTGAGTGCCGCGATGATGCTGCGCTTCTCCTTGAACCAAACAGAAGCTGCAGACCGTATTGAAGTTGCTGTCAAGAAAGTGTTGGCTTCAGGTCTACGCACAACGGACATTTACAGCGAAGGCACTACCAAAGTCGGAACTGCGCAGATGGGTGATGCGGTGGTCAAAGCGTTGGGCTAAAGACTACAATTTTTGAAAAAAGGCGTTGTCATGGGTAATTTAGTAGGTTTAGTAGGCTGGCGCGGTATGGTCGGATCGGTTTTGATCGACCGCATGTTGCAAGAAAAAGACTTTGATTTGATCGAGCCGGTGTTTTTCTCTACGTCTAATGCTGGCGGCAAAGCGCCTGCCATGGCGAAGAATGAAACCACCCTCAAAGACGCTAACGATATCCAAGCACTTGCCAAGTGCGACATCATCCTGACCGCGCA
>DDYJ01000125.1:8808-13011 GCA_002347905.1 Comamonadaceae bacterium UBA2237
GCAGTCATCATCCTGGACCCCGTGAACCGCGATGTGATTGATTCAGCCTTAGCCAAGGGCGGCAAAGTATGGGTCGGCGGCAACTGCACGGTGAGTTTGATGATGATGGCCATGGGCGGCTTGCTAAAACACGGCTTAGTCGAGTGGATCAGCGCTATGACTTACCAAGCCGCCTCTGGTGCTGGCGCCCAAAACATGCGCGAACTGCTCTCGCAAATGGGCGCGTTACACGCCGCAGTCAAAGACGACTTGGCCAACCCAGCTTCGGCCATTTTGGATATTGACCGCAAAGTCGCGGCCACTTTGCGCGACCCAAGCTTTCCAACCCAAAACTTCCGCAACACGCCTTTGGCTGGCAGCTTGATCCCTTGGATCGATGTGCCCGTCGAACACGGCCAAAGCAAGGAGGAATGGAAAGGCGGCGCCGAATGCAACAAGATTTTGGGCAATCCCGCTTTCAGAAGCACTGGCAGCATACCGATTGATGGCATCTGCGTGCGTATCAGCTCGATGCGCTGCCACTCACAAGGTTTGACAGTCAAACTCAAAAAAGACGTGCCGATGGATGAGATTGAGGGTATCTTGGCCCAAGCCAACGACTGGGTCAAAGTCGTGCCCAACGTACGTGAAATCAGCGAACGCGAACTCACACCAGCCGCCATCACGGGCACCATGACCGTGCCAGTCGGTCGCCTACACAAATTAGCAATGGGTAACGACTACTTGGGTGCTTTCACGGTGGGCGACCAACTTTTATGGGGCGCTGCCGAGCCTCTTCGACGCATGTTGCGCATTTTGTTAGAGCGCTGAAAAACCCGTTAATATCTTGCCCATGAACTTTGACCACCGCGCCATGCCCCGTTTATTTCGTCAAATAGCCCTCGGAGCCGCGCTAAGTCTGGCTTTTGCAAGTTCTGGCTGGGCGATGACATTTTTCAGCCCGGTGGTGCAGTCCAAAAAGGGTGAGCCGCTTCTGGCAGAAATTGACCTCAACGACGTTTCTATCCAAGAGCAAATTGAGTTGCGCGCGGGCATGGCATCCGCCGACCTTTATAAGGTCACCCAAGTCGAGATGCCCAACACCAACGGCACCCCGTTGGACATCAATGTGGAGTTGCTGCGTCGTGACGGTGGCCGCTATTACCTAAAACTGAGCTCAGACAAAGGCGTCAGCAATAACTTTGTTGATTTACTTGTAGAGTTGCGTTGGTCAACAGGACGACTGATCAAGAAATTCAGCATCGCGCTGTCTGACACCAAAGCAGAAACCAAATCCGAGTCCAAAACCAGCATGCCTGTGATTGGCTCTGGCTCTGACAAAGTGGTGGTTGAACGCGGCGACACCGCCAGTGAAATTGCCGTCGCCAAATTAGAAAGCGGTGTCTCACTAGACCAAATGCTTTTGGCCATGTTGCGAAGCAATCCAGACGCGTTCGTCGCCTCCAATGTGAACCGCCTCAAGGCGGGCGCAGTGATTTCTATGCCCTCGGCCAAACAAGCCGCCGAGGTCTCCAGAGAAGAAGCGCGCAAACAAATTCAAATTCAAGCCAAAGAGTTTGACGAGTACCGCGCCGAACTTGCCAACCGGGCACCTGGTGGCAATGCCCCACAGGCAAGCAGAGACACAGCCGGCAAACTCTCGGCCCAGCTTGACAACAAAAAAGCCAGTGGCCCACAAGACAAGTTGACCCTCTCTAAGCCCTCTAAAGGTAACGAAGAAGAAAAAATTGCCCGCCAACGTGAAGCCCAAGAGGTGGCCAGCCGTGCTGCTGAAATCGGTCGTAACGTCGCCGAACTCAGCAAAATTGCCAGCGCCACAGCTTCTGAAGCAGCTTCCGGTGAAGTGCCTGTAAGCGCACCTGTACCCAAGCATAAAAAATCTTTGCCTTGGTTAGACAACCTGACCAGCCACACGTTGGCGCCTGTTGGGGCTGGTGCGCTGATCGCTTTCCTGGTACTCATCGCCTTATGGATCAAGCGCTCGCGCAGTTTGAACAATGACCCAGACATCGAAGGTCTACCGCCTCTGAACGTCAAGTTCAACCTTGATCTGCCTGAGGGCGATAACCGCCAACCTTTCATTCCTTCGCATACTTATCAAGAAACCCAGCACGAAGAACATGCGCACGCTCCATTCCAGGACGAACCTGCCCAATCTTCATTCGATCGCGATCCGCTTGTCTCCCCAAGCGAAGATACCCACGCTGAGCCGGCTGCAGGGCCTGCACCCCGCTACACCCCCTCTATTCCAGATATTTCCTTAAATCTTGACTCTGGCAATAGCAACGACCCCTTCCAAGTGCGTATTGATTTAGCAGACGAGTTGTGGAACTTGGGCCAACTGCACACCAGCAAGGCTCTGATGGAAGAAGTAGCGCACGAAGCTACTGGCGACACCCAAGCCCGCGCCCTCAAGTGGCTGGCTGAACGAGGCTAAGCCATGCGCTTGGCGATGGGCCTGAGCTACAACGGCCAGGCCTACGAAGGCTGGCAGAGCCAACTCTCTGGCCGCACTGTGCAAGACCGTTTTGAGGACGCCTTGCAAAAATTCTCTCAAACCACGATTTCTACCCATTGCGCTGGTCGCACAGATACGGGAGTGCATGGTTTGATGCAAGTCGTGCACTTTGATACTGACTTGCCGCGCGATATGTATTCCTGGCTCAGGGGCACGAATTCATTTTTACCGGACGACATCGCGGTGCAATGGGTGCGCGAAGTACCAGACACCTTCCATTGCAGAGGCAGTGCTATCGCTAGACGCTATGTCTATGTCATGCTGGAGTCAGCGGTGCGTCCCAGTGTTGACGTAGGGCGCGTCGGTTGGGTTTATCGCCCACTCGACCTACAAAAAATGCAAGAAGCGGCGCAGCAATTAATTGGTGAACACGATTTCACATCATTTCGTGCGTCGAGTTGTCAGGCTTTGAGCCCTGTTAAAAACATGACACGCATTCAGATCAGTCGCAAAAGTACTTCGCCCGATTCGGCCTATTGGCGTTTTGAATTTGAAGCCAATGCGTTTCTGCACCACATGATTCGCAATCTGATGGGCTGTTTTGTCAAAGTGGGCACAGGTGAAAACCCACCCCAGTGGATGGCAGAGGTGCTTTTGGCCAAAGACCGCAACGCCGCCGCACCCACCTTCAGTCCCAATGGCTTGTACTTTCTTGGGCCTGTCTATGAAGCGCATTGGGGCTTGCCAAGCCAAACCTCTGCGTATGATGGCCTGCCATGACACGTACCCGCATCAAAATTTGTGGTCTCACCCGCGAGCAAGACGTTGACGCTTGCGTGAAAGCTGGCGTGGACGCAGTGGGTTTTGTCCTCTACGCCCCCAGCGCAAGGGCTGTCAATGCAGAGCGAGCGGCCATATTAACTAAGCGTTTGCCTGCTTTTGTCACCCCTGTATTGCTTTTTGTAAATGCCAGTGCTGAAGAAATCTCTTATGCCTGCGCGCAAGTGCCTGGCGCTTGGTTGCAGTTCCATGGCGACGAAACACCTGAAGCCTGCCAACAAATAGCAAATACCCTTGGCAGAAGATGGCTGCGCGCGGCCCGCATACCGTTAGAAACCCCTGCAGGACAGCCACCCTTTGACCTCTTAAAATACGCACACGATTATCAAAATGCCAACGCGCTGCTACTCGACGCCCATGTCGAGGGTTATGGCGGAGGCGGAAAAACTTTCAATTGGTCACAGCTTCCACAAAACGTCAACGCTCACCTCGTCTTGTCTGGTGGACTCAACGCTGCCAACGTGACCGAGGGCTTATCTGCGCTGCGCGGACGTGGTTTGTCGCTCGCGGTTGATGTGAGCTCTGGCGTTGAAAGCGCCAAAGGCATCAAAGACACTGACAAGATCCACGCGTTTGTAAGGGCCGTGCGCTTGGCAGATGCTGGTTAATTAGCCAGTCTCCGTTTTTCGGTTGGAATGCATACCAACCCCATTTGCTTCCAATCATCGAATTTTGTAAACCATGATCAGCCCCTTAAATTGGCTGACAGACAAATAAATTAGGCACCACACACATATGTCGAACTACCAACAACCCGATGCCAGCGGCCACTTTGGCCAATTTGGTGGCAGTTTTGTGAGCGAAACTCTCACCCACGCCATTGAAGAGTTGAAAGAGGCTTACGCCAAATACCAACACGACCCGGCTTTCGTGGCCGAGTTCCAAAGCGAACTCGCCCACTTTGT
>DDYJ01000063.1:0-1278 GCA_002347905.1 Comamonadaceae bacterium UBA2237
TTTTTTCAGTTTTATGTGGCGCCCGCGCAAAATGCAGGCGAAAAAGGCCGCTTGAGTTGCCAGCTGTACCAACGCAGTGCGGATATTTTTCTTGGCGTGCCATTTAACATTGCAAGCTACGCTTTGCTCACACATATGCTGGCACAACAATGCGATTTAGAAGTAGGCGACTTTATTTGGACTGGCGGAGACTGCCATATCTACAGCAATCACCATGAACAAGTGGAGTTACAACTCAGTCGTGCACCCTACGCCTACCCTACGCTTCACATAGCGCGTCAGCCTGCTTCCATCTTTGACTACACATTTGAAGACTTTGAAGTACGCGACTACCAATGCCACGGTGCAATCAAAGCGCCTGTCGCGGTCTAATGCCGCTACACATGATTTATGCGCGTGCGCGCAACGGCGTGATCGGAAAAAAAGGCCAACTACCTTGGCATTTGCCTGAAGACTTAGCGCACTTCAAACGCACCACGCTCGGACAACCTGTGCTCATGGGACGTGTGACTTGGGAATCTTTGCCTGAAAAATTTCGCCCGCTACCAGGCCGCAGTAACGTGGTGGTGTCAAGACAAACGTCTTTCAGTGCTCCAGGTGCGCAAGTAGTCTCCTCTTTAGAAGCTGCCATGGCTCTGTTTCCACCGAGCGAAGTCATCTGGTTGATTGGCGGCGCGCAACTATACACACAAGCCTTGCCCATGGCTTCGCAAATTGTTGTCACGGAGATCGACGCTGACTTTGAAGGCGATGCCTTTGCGCCCTCGCTTTCACCCAGCGAATGGACTGAAACGCTAAGAACTTCGCATATCTCTGCACAAGGTCTACCCTATCATTTGGTCACTTTACAAAAAAGAAGTACGCACTGACTATGAAGCTTGCCACTTGGAACGTGAACTCTTTAACCGTGCGACTGCCTCAGGTACTCGATTGGTTAGAGGCTCAAAAATCGGAGGGTGGCGTGGATGTTTTGGCCTTGCAAGAAACCAAAACTACCGACGATAAATTTCCTCGTGATGCGATTGAATCTGCTGGGTACCACGTCGCTTTTTTTGGGCAAAAAACATACAACGGTGTGGCATTGATTGCAACGCACCCGATTGAAGCAGTTGTCCATAACATCCCGAATTTCGAAGACGAAATGGCACGCGTGATCAGCGCTACTATCAATGGTGTTCGCGTGGTTGGCGCTTATTTTCCCAATGGCCAGGCCCCTGATAGCGACAAGTTCGTCTACAAAATGCAATGGCTCACTGCGCTTGCCCAGTGGCTGCAAGC
>DDYJ01000063.1:1303-4207 GCA_002347905.1 Comamonadaceae bacterium UBA2237
CATTGCACCAAAGAAGAGCGCGCCCATTTCAAAGCATTGCTTGATTTGGGAATGGTGGACGCTTTCAGATTGTTTGACCAGGCTGAAAAAAGTTATTCATGGTGGGATTACCGCGAATTTGCATTCCGTCGTAACCGCGGCTTGCGCATCGACCATATCTTGGTCTCCAATGCATTGAAAGACCAAGTGGCTGCATGCGTGATCGATAAATTACCGAGAAAAAACGAGCGTCCAAGTGACCACACACCTGTAGTGGTGACACTCAACTGAGCGCTTACTCTTCAATCCCAAGTTCTTGAATTTTGCGGGTGATCGTGTTGCGGCCGATTCCCAATTTTTGTGCGGCTTCTATGCGACGTCCACGTGTATTGGCCAATGCTGTTTGAATCAATCGCGCTTCGACGCGATTGACCATGGCGTCCCACACATCGGTACGCCCCGCCACCAACAGGCTCATGGCCTCAGCTTCAAAACCTTGCTCCCAATCGGCTCCAGGCAAATTCAGTACTACGGGTGAAATAGTGGATTTAGAGGTTGTTGCTTGCACGCCATCATCATGCGCTTCCACAAGCGCTGCATCGTCATCCATGACGTGTTGGGCGAGAGGGCCTGATTCGTTAGCGAGTCCTAAAACCTCTGGCGGCAAATCTTTCGGTTCAATCACTTGGGCCGGAGCCATCACGGTGAGCCAATGGCAAATATTTTCTAACTGGCGCACATTGCCAGGAAAATTGAATTGGTTCAAACGCAACTGCGCCGCGTCAGAGATACGCTTAGGCTCCACACCCAATTGCTGAGCGCTTTGCTGCAAGAAATGGCGCGTCAATGTTGGAATATCTTCTCTGCGCTCGCGTAAGGCTGGTAAACGCAACCGAATCACGTTTAAGCGGTGAAACAAGTCTTCGCGAAACACGCCTTCTTTGACACGTTTTTCAAGGTCTTGGTGGGTAGCGGCGATGACACGCACATTGGCTTTGATCGCGCTGTGTCCGCCCACACGGTAGAAGTTACCGTCGCTGAGTACGCGCAATAAACGGGTTTGCAAATCGAACGGCATATCGCCGATTTCGTCCAAGAAAAGCGTGCCGCCTTCGGCCTGTTCAAAACGCCCTCTTCTGGTGGTTTGCGCGCCTGTGAATGCACCGCGTTCGTGCCCGAAGAGTTCACTCTCTAGCAAATCTTTCGGGATCGCCGCTGTATTGATAGCCACAAAGGGGCCTTTGGTTCCTGTATCGCCGCGAGGTGAATGTTTGTGCAATGCACGCGCAACCAGTTCTTTGCCTGAACCACTTTCTCCGGTGATCATCACCGTGACGTGGCTTTGGCTCAAACGTCCAATCGCACGAAACACGTCTTGCATGGCGGGCGCTTGGCCTAGCATCTCTGGTGTTTCGTCTTGTAAATCGCTTTGCGCTTGTTCGCGCTGGCTTTCATCTACAGCTCTTCGAATCAACTCCACGGCTTTGGGCAAATCAAAAGGCTTGGGCAGGTATTCAAACGCGCCACCCTGAAAAGCCGATACTGCACTGTCCAAATCAGAAAACGCCGTCATGATGATGACGGGCAACATAGGCATGCGTTCTTTGACCTTGGTCAACAAATCCAAGCCGGAACCACCGGGCATGCGGATATCACTGACCAAGATTTGCGGTTGTTCGTCTTCACTCGCATGATCAAGCGCTTGCAGCACTTCACGGGGTGATATGAAACTGCGAGTTGGCAAGTTTTCACGCAACAAGGCCTTCTCCAGCACAAAGCGGATTGACTGGTCGTCATCAACTATCCAAATCGGTTTCATCTCAAGGCTACTTTCTTTTGTATCAAGCCAAAGGGATCACGATTCTGAAATCTGTTCGCCCTGGCTCGCTGTCACATTCAATCAGACCATGGTGTTGCTGGACGAAGGTTTGGGCTAAGTTCAGCCCTAATCCCGACCCACCGTCTCGTCCTGATACCAGGGGGAAAAACAAGCGATCCTTGATTTCCTCTGGCACACCTGGCCCGTTGTCAATGACATGCAATTCCAGTGCCAACCTGTGGCGATTTTTACCAAACGTCACTTGTCGGTTAATGCGGGTTTTAAGGACAATTTGCGCGTCCCCCCCTGCAATTCGTTCAGACAAAGCGTGGGCTGCGTTGTGGACGATATTGAGCACCGCTTGGATCAGTTGCTCACGGTCCCCCCGAATCTCTGGGATGGAGATGTCATAGTCGCGAACCACCTTGAGACCGCGCGGAAACTCGGCCAGCACCAAAGAGCGCACTCGCTCGCATACCTCATGGATATTGACATCGCCCACCACATGCGGACGGCGGTGCGGCGCTAAAAGGCGATCCACTAACAGTTGCAGGCGATCTGCCTCATGCACGATGACTTGGGTGTATTCCACCAAGTCGCGTCCGGCCACTTCCATTTGCAGCAACTGGGCAGCGCCACGGATCCCGCCGAGTGGATTTTTAATCTCGTGGGCTAAGTTGCGGATGAGTTCTTTGTTCGCCTGTGCTTGGTCTATCAAGCGGTCTTCCCTCTCGAGTCGGGCTTGTTGTTCAAAGGGAAGCAGTTCGACCAATACTTCGTTGTCGTTATCCGTTGGAGCAACGATGACATGCACGGGCAACGGCTCAGTCAGTGGCCTATGCAAATGGGCGTCATAACGCATCACGGCAAAGGCATTGGTTTGGGCACCTTTTAAAACGCTTTCAAAACCAGCGGGTTTGACGAAATATTGCGACAGCGAATCGCCCTCAATATTGCGTTTGGATACTCCTAGCACGTCCTCCAGAGCGGAGTTTGCAAAAACCACTTTGCCATCGACACGGACCACGGCCACCAAGGTGGCCAATAAGTCGAAGGCTTGTGTGTAGGAATGCGTACTCATGTTTTAGAAGTATGGGTAAAAAAAA